>NZ_CP071503.1:3901561-4201682 GCF_017354945.1 Shewanella avicenniae
ATCCGGGGGCAGTTACCATTTCAACTTTATATCCGGGCAATGAAGCGTTTAAAGACTCGGCAGATTCTGCATGGAGTCAATTAGTGGCATCACTCGCAGGCAATGCGCCGGAAGTGGTGAACTATGCGACTGAAGCCCCATATATTCGCCAGTTAGGTTGCCATACATTAGTGTTAGGGCCTGGCAGTATTGAGCAGGCGCATCAACCCGATGAATATATGGCACAAGATCAACTTAAGCCCACCGTTGAGTTACTTCGCAAACTTATTTGGCATGCCTGCATAAAGGATTAACATAGCTTTAGCGAATGCCGCAGCAGTTAGCGAATAATGCAGCCTGCGGCAATATTCCCAGCAAAAAAATATCGATTCTGCAACGGCGCTCGTCACATTTGTATTACAAGTTGACCAACAGGCAGGTGGATAGGTATCGTGGTGGGTTCTGGTTTTTACTTACCAAAGCCCTTCATTAATGGAGTGAGAAACAATGGTAGATATGTATGCGTCGCTGCGCGCCAATGTGAATATGTTGGGGCAAATGCTCGGTGAGACCATGAGCACTGACCTTGGGGAATCGTTTTTAGAAAAGGTTGAGCAGATCCGCCAGCTCGCCAAAAGATCCCGCCAAGGTGATACTCAGGCACGGGATCAGATGCTGGCGCTATTAACCGCCTTGCCGGACAACGAATTAGTCCCCGTCGCCAAAGCCTTTAACCAATTTCTCAACTTAGCCAATATTGCCGAACAGTTTCATACCATCAGCCGTAACTGTGACGAGATGGTGTGCGTACCTGATCCGGTTGAGCAACTGCTGGGCAAAATGCTGGACGATGGCCGCGTTGATCAACAACAACTGCAACAATGCTTACGCAATCTCGATATCGATCTGGTGCTCACCGCACACCCAACCGAGATCTCGCGTCGAACGCTGATCTATAAATATGCCGCAATTGTTGATTGTCTCGCCGCGTTAGAAAATACCCAGCTGAGCGAACGTGAACACAGTCAATTACGGCTGCGCTTACGCCAGTTGATTGCGCAGATTTGGCACACCAATGAGATTCGTGAAGAGCGCCCAACCCCAGTTGATGAAGCGCGTTGGGGCTTGTCGACCATTGAAGCCTCACTGTGGCACGCCATTCCTGACTTTTTGCGACAACTGAACGACAAAGTGCAAGACCGTACTGGCGAACAACTGCCCATCGATTTTGCCCCAATCCGCTTCTCAAGCTGGATGGGCGGTGACCGCGATGGCAACCCGTTTGTTACCGCCAAAGTGACGGCAGAAGTCTTAGATCGTAACCGCCACGCCGCGGCGCGTTTGCATCTTAAGGATGTCGTGCTGTTGGTCGATGAGTTGTCGATGTCAAAAGCCAACGCTGAGCTGATGGCTTACACCAATAACAGCCCAGAGCCTTATCGTGTTGTGTTGCGTGACTTGCGCCAAAAGCTGCGCAACACCATCGATTATTTGAATGCGCGCATTGCAGGGCATCACCCAGAAGTGGACGAAACCAGCATCATTTGGCACGAAGAGGATCTCAAACGGCCATTGATGATGCTTTACACCAGTCTTTACGACTGTGGAATGCGCCTGATCGCCAATGGTTTATTACTGGATATGCTGCGCCGAATCGCCAGTTTTGGGATTCACATGGTGCGCTTGGATATTCGTCAAGATTCCGGCCGCCACGAAGAAGTATTAAGTGAGCTGACCCAATATCTGGAGATGGGTGATTACGCCAGCTGGAATGAGGAAGAGAAACAAGCCTTCCTGCTGAAAGAGCTGCGCGGCCGTCGGCCATTAATTCCGAACACCTGGAAGCCATCGGCTGACGTCAATGAAGTGTGGTCAACCTTTAAGTTGATTGCCTCACAGCCGAGTCGCTCGTTAGGTTCGTACGTGATCTCCATGGCCAGTAAGCCATCTGACGTGTTAGCGGTATTACTGCTGCTGAAGAAATGCGGTTGTAAACATCCGATTCGCGTCGTGCCGCTGTTCGAAACATTAGAAGATTTGACTCACGCGGCTGATGCCATTCGCCAATTGCTGAGTATCGATTGGTACAAAGATTACACCCACGGTATGCAAGAGGTGATGATTGGATACTCCGACTCAGCTAAAGATGCCGGGGTTATGGCGGCTGGCTGGGCACAATATCAAGCACAAGAGCAGTTAGTGGACGTCTGTAAAGAAGCAGGTGTGAAACTGATGCTATTCCATGGTCGCGGCGGTACGGTTGGCCGCGGTGGCGCACCAGCACACGATGCGATTTTATCGCAACCACCGGGCTCAGTTGATGGCCGAATCCGCGTCACTGAACAAGGTGAGATGATCCGCTTTAAGTTTGGTTTGCCTAAACAAGCGGTGCAATCGCTGGCGCTGTATACCTCAGCGGTAATGGAAGCCACGCTGTTGCCACCACCAGAGCCAAAACCTGAATGGCGCGCCTGTATGATCCGCGTCGCCGCAGATTCCGTAACCGCCTACCGCGATGTGGTGCGTAACGAACCTGATTTTGTCCCTTACTTCCGCGCCGCAACACCAGAAATCGAGTTAGGTAAACTGCCACTTGGCAGCCGACCAGCCAAACGTAAAGTGGATGGGGGCATCGAAAGCTTGCGTGCCATTCCGTGGATCTTTGCTTGGTCGCAAAACCGCTTGATGCTGCCGGCATGGTTGGGCGCAGGTGAATCACTGAAAATGGCCGTTGATCGTGGCGAAGAAGCATTACTCAAGGAAATGGAGCGCGAGTGGCCATTCTTTAGCACCCGCATCTCGATGATGGAGATGGTATTTGCCAAAGCAGAACCAAACTTAGCGCGTTACTACGAAAAATGCTTAGTGCCTGCATCATTGCATCATTTAGGTGACACCCTGATTGAACGCCTGCAACTCGGTATTGATGTGGTGAAGCAACTCACTGAGAGCGATGTATTGATGTCGCACACGCCATGGAACCGTGAATCAGTGCAACTGCGTAACCCGTACATTGATCCGTTGAACTTCCTACAGGCTGAGCTGTTAGGCCGTACTCGTAAGGAAGCGCAACCCAGTGCTAAACTGGAGCTGGCATTGATGTTAACTATTGCGGGTGTTGCCGCCGGCATGAGGAATACAGGTTGATCAAACGGTTATTTTTATTACCGCTGCTACTCTGGCTGGACGGTTGTGCCAGCCAGTACAGCATTTCAGAGCAGCAAGTGCAGCAATATCTCAACGACAAAGTGGTCAAACAGATCAAGCTGGATAGCGAAGGGATGAAGCTGCAATCTGGCATTACGCGGCTTGACGTGAAACTCGGAGAGCAAGCGGAGCGGATTTCGGTGACGGCGTTTGGCGAGTTGAAGTTGGAAACACCGCTGTTCCCGCTGTACGCCAGTATGCAAACCCGCTTTAGCGCAACGCCGCGTTATCAGGCAAGTAACCACAGTTTATATCTTGACGATATGCAGATTGAAGATGTGCTACTGACGCCAGAGAAACTGCAATTGCTGATTGGGCCAGTAGCACGACAGATGGCCAATCAAGCCAAGGACTTACTGCAAGACCAGCCAATTTATGTGCTGGATACCGATAAGCCCAAAGAGGCTAAGATTGCCGAGATGACCCAGAGCATTAAGGTTGAACCGGGTAAATTAACCCTGCTATTCAAATGATGGGTTATCCCGTCCTGAGATGGGTTAATAACAAAGGGCACTCACAGTGCCCTTTTTGTTGCATCAACCATGCTTATTTCGCGTAACGACTGATCGAGCTGTAATCGACAATCACCGCCTCGTTTTCCAGCTCTCGTCTTAGCATATCGTAAGCGACCGCGGCACTGAGCGAACGCACAAGGTCACGCGAGCGACCCGATATTTTCACCATCTGGCTATAGACCGCGTTGCGCGTTGCCAGTGCGATAGCCACGGTTCCCACCGGCTTTTCATCACTACCACCATCCGGCCCCGCAATACCACTGGTCGCCAAGGCATAGTCGCAGTCCAACAAACTACGAGCACCGCGCGCCATCTCTTCTACCACGGGAATTGATACGGCGCCGAAATCATCCAGCGTCTGCGGCTTCACGCCTAAGACTTTCACCTTACTTTCGTTGGAGTAGGTCACGAGACCTTGTTGCAGGTAAGAGGAACTGCCGGCAAACGACACTAACTGGCTAGTGATCAAGCCGCCAGTGCACGATTCAGCCGCGCTAAATGTTTTACCGGAGCGATATAGCTTGCTGTGGATCTCCTCGGCTAAGGTGGCTTTATTCTCAGCCACAACGGCAGTGCCAAGCACCGCTTTTACTTGGGCGGCCACTTTCGGTAATTGCGCAATTGCCGCTTCGCCACGAGCAAATAACTTAATCTCAATATGCGGCATCGAAGAGCGATACCCCAAGGTAATGCCTTGCGTTAAGGTGAGCGGTTCCAACTTTGATGCTAATAACGACTCGCCGTGGCCGAAGGTAAGAATTTTATGCAACGCCACATTGGCGTTAATGCCAAATTCCTGCTGCACAAACGGCAAAAACTGCTCTTGTACCATGTGCTTCAATTCAAACGGCACACCTGGGGTAAAGAACAACCAAGCGCGATTAAGTTTGACCCGAAAACCACAGGCGGTGCCGACAGGATTGTCGATCATCACCGCGGATTCAGGCAGCCAAGCTTGCTTGAGGTTATTGGCTGACATCACCCGATTATTGCGAGAAAACCACGCTTCAAGGTGAGCACGCCACTGTTGATTTTCGACGAGTGGCTCGCCTTTTGCCTTGGCCATCGCTTCTGCAGAAAGGTCATCCGACGTCGGCCCAAGGCCACCATTAACCAAAATGACATCGGCGTGGTGACTGCGCTCTTGAAAGACAGCAATCAGATCTTCCATGCGATCACCAACGGTCACGCGCCGCTGTACTTCAATGCCGTGTTCCATCATCAGATTGGCAAACCAGGCCGCGTTGGTATCGACTATCTGCCCAGATAAGACTTCCTCTCCGGTGCAAATCATTTCCAGCTTCATTCATGCTCCTGCGTGTAATCGATATTGCTTATAAAGAGTACGCCAAAAGCATGACAAAAGGTATGAAAGTTGGAAATTAGCACCCACAAATAAGCTCAGTAAAATGGGCATAAAAAAGCGCCTGCTCTGTGCGAAATTAGAGTGTTCAGGCGCCTTATTGGTAACGCAGAATCCGTTAAAGTCCGAGTGACGCCACAATTCCTTCGGCGGCGCGGCGACCATCAGCCATCGCTGTCACAACCAAATCTGCACCACGCACAATATCGCCACCGGCGAAAATTTTAGGATGGCTGGTTTGATAGGCAAATTCAGAGGTGGCTTCAGCCTCAATCAAGCCCCAGCCGTTGAGCTGCACACCCGCGTCAGCCAACCATGGCATGCTGTGCGCACTAAAACCAAAGGCGATGATCAGCGCATCGGCCTCTAAACTGAATTCTGAACCTGCCATCACTTGCGGACGGCGACGGCCTGACGCGTCAGGTTCTCCGAGTTCAGTGCGTACAAACTGCACGGCCGCCAATTGTCCTTCATTATCGAGCTGGATCGCCGTGGGTTGCACATTAAAAAGGAACTCAGCGCCCTCTTCGCGCGCGTTTTTCACTTCTTTGACAGAACCCGGCATATTGGCTTCATCGCGGCGATAAGCGCAAGTTACAGACGCAGCGTTTTGGCGCAGCGCGGTACGCAAACAGTCCATTGCGGTATCGCCGCCCCCCAATACCACAACCCGCTTATTGGCAAGGTTGATATACGGCTCATCGGCTTGCTCAGCTAAGCCCATCAGCTGCTTGGTATTAGCGGTCAAATAAGGTAGCGCCTCATAAACCCCTGGCGCATCTTCATGCTCAAGCCCAGCTTTCATCGATTGATAAGTACCAGCGCCAACAAACACTGCATCAAACTCGTCAAGCAACTGATGCAAGCTGATATCGCGGCCAATCTCAGTATTAAGGCGGAACTCAATCCCCATGTCGGTAAACAGTTCCCGACGATGAATCATCAACTGCTTTTCGAGCTTAAAGGATGGAATACCAAAGGTGAGCATGCCGCCGATCTCAGGTTGCCGCTCAAACACCACAGGCTGAACACCATGACGCGCCAACACGTCTGCACAGCCAAGCCCAGCAGGCCCAGACCCAATAATTGCCACCCGTTTACCGGTCGGTGTTACTTCAGCGATCTGCGGCTTCCAGCCCTGCGCGAAGGCCATATCGTTAATATAACGCTCGATATTACCAATGGTGACCGCACCATACTCTTGCTTCAGGGTACAACTGCCTTCGCATAATCGATCCTGCGGACACACTCGACCACAGATCTCAGGCAGTGAACTGGTACTGTTAGAAAGTTCTGCCGCTTCAATAATCTTGCCTTGCTTCGCTAACGCTACCCATTCAGGGATCTGGTTATGTACTGGGCACGTCCATTCACAAACAGGATGATCACTGCATTTAATACAGCGAGCGGCTTGTGACACGGCTTGCGCGCTAGAAAATGTTTTATAGGTCTCGACAAAGCTTGTTTTACGTTCCGCCAATGCGGTTTTCAACGCTTCTTGACGCGGCTGACTCGCAACGCGCTGCATTAATTGATGCAACTGGTTAAACCGAGGCGCCTGAGCGGAAACTTTTCCGCCCACAGTATTCAGCTGCTTGGTACGACGAGCTTGCGCCAATGAGGCATCTGTTTGAAGCGTTAATGATTTTGTCGGGCAAGCGGCGACACATGCTGGGCCTTGGTCGGTGTCATGGCAAAGATCGCATTTTTGCGCAAGCGTTTGGTGAGACTGAGTGCCCTCAGCCATCTCAATCGCCCCAAATGGGCAAGCCAATACACAGTTACGGCAACCAATGCAGCGCTCTTCACTCAGAGACACCACACCGTCTTTTTGCTCAATCGCGGCAACAGGGCAAGAGGCAAGACATGGAGCATTTTCGCAGTGATGACAAGCAGCAACAGCATTATATGGCTGAGCCTTTATCACATTGATGCGAGGCCGAAACAACGCAGAGGTAGGAGGATAGACCCCATTATTATGCGACAGTACGCAGGCAACTTCACAGGCGCGACATCCTAAACAGTCGCGAGCACTTGCAACGACAAACTGATTCATATGCTTCAATGACCCCATTATTCTTATAGATTAGTATGGTTCAGCCTCATTCCCCTCACGCATAAACATGCGTTCCCCAGGAGCGAAAATTAGCGAACTTAGCCATTCTAGGAAGATAGATTGCAGAAATCGTTGATGTGAGTCAGAGTTACTAACGAAAGCCTAATTTATAATACAATTAAATAGTGAATCAATATTCACTATCGCATCAATGAGCGGAAGTTGGCTAGCAAAAGACAGATGACGAGGGCGGGACAGACAAGAAACAAAAAGGCCTCGTCATAAGACGAGGCCTTTTTGTGTTGGCGGAGCGGACGGGACTCGAACCCGCGACCCCCGGCGTGACAGGCCGGTATTCTAACCAACTGAACTACCGCTCCAACGCTTTTTCCCACTATGTGGTACTAAACTTTTTTGATTCCACTTTTTTCAAGTGTAAATCTAATTAGGCGTCTGGCGATGACCTACTCTCACATGGGGAAACCCCACACTACCATCGGCGCGATTGTGTTTCACTTCTGAGTTCGGGATGGGATCAGGTGGGACCACAATGCTATTGTCACCAGACAAATTCTTTTCTGTTTCCGCCTTCTAGGCAAAAACAATAATTCGGAAAGCTGCTTTTTTCTAGTAGTTCGTTCTCATACTTCAAATCAAGTATTTCTTTATTCTATCAAGGTTCACCAAAACCCATCGGGGTTGTATGGTTAAGCCGCACGAGTCATTAGTACAGGTTAGCTAAACGCCTCACAACGCTTACACACCCTGCCTATCTACGTCCTGGTCTTGAACGGCTCTTTAGTAGACTTAAAGTCTAAGGGATGACTCATCTTGAGGCTCGCTTCCCGCTTAGATGCTTTCAGCGGTTATCGATTCCGAACGTAGCTACCGGGCAATGCCATTGGCATGACAACCCGAACACCAGCGGTTCGTCCACTCCGGTCCTCTCGTACTAGGAGCAGCCCCTCTCAATCATCCAACGCCCACGGCAGATAGGGACCGAACTGTCTCACGACGTTCTGAACCCAGCTCGCGTACCACTTTAAATGGCGAACAGCCATACCCTTGGGACCGACTTCAGCCCCAGGATGTGATGAGCCGACATCGAGGTGCCAAACACCGCCGTCGATATGAACTCTTGGGCGGTATCAGCCTGTTATCCCCGGAGTACCTTTTATCCGTTGAGCGATGGCCCTTCCATTCAGAACCACCGGATCACTATGACCTACTTTCGTACCTGCTCGACGTGTCTGTCTCGCAGTTAAGCTGGCTTGTGCCATTACACTAACCGTACGATGTCCGACCGTACTTAGCCAACCTTCGTGCTCCTCCGTTACTCTTTAGGAGGAGACCGCCCCAGTCAAACTACCCACCAGGCACTGTCCCTAACCCCGATTAGGGGCCAAGGTTAGAACACCAACACTGCAAGGGTGGTATTTCAAGGTCGACTCCATCAGGACTAGCGTCCTAACTTCATAGTCTCCCACCTATCCTACACATGCAGGGTCAATGTTCAGTGCCAAGCTATAGTAAAGGTTCACGGGGTCTTTCCGTCTAGCCGCGGGTATACGGCATCTTCACCGCAATTTCAACTTCACTGAGTCTCGGCTGGAGACAGCCTGGCCATCATTACGCCATTCGTGCAGGTCGGAACTTACCCGACAAGGAATTTCGCTACCTTAGGACCGTTATAGTTACGGCCGCCGTTTACCGGGGCTTCGATCATGAGCTTCTCCGAAGATAACCCAATCAATTAACCTTCCGGCACCGGGCAGGCGTCACACCGTATACTTCCTCTTGCGAGTTCGCACAGTGCTGTGTTTTTGATAAACAGTTGCAGCCAGCTGGTATCTGCGACTCCCGTCAGCTTAGAGAGCAAGTCTCATCACCAACAGGAGCGTACCTTCTCCCGAAGTTACGGTACCATTTTGCCTAGTTCCTTCAGCCGAGTTCTCTCAAGCGCCTTGGTATTCTCTACCCGACCACCTGTGTCGGTTTGGGGTACGATTCCTACTAACCTGAAGCTTAGAAGATTTTCCTGGAAGCTTGGCATCAACCACTTCATCACCTTAGTGACTCGTCATCAGCTCTCAGTGTAAATGTGCCCGGATTTGCCTAAGCACAACACCTACTACCTTAAACGCGGACTACCAACGCCGCGCTGGCCTAGCCTTCTCCGTCTCTCCATCGCAGTTAGCAGAAGTACGGGAATATTAACCCGTTTCCCATCGACTACGCCTTTCAGCCTCGCCTTAGGGGTCGACTCACCCTGCCCCGATTAACGTTGGACAGGAACCCTTGGTCTTTCGGCGTGGAGGTTTTTCACCCCCATTATCGTTACTCATGTCAACATTCGCACTTCTGATACCTCCAGTGTGGGTTACCCCTTCACCTTCAACGGCTTACAGAACGCTCCTCTACCGCACATACAAAGTATGTACCCGTAGCTTCGGTGTATTGCTTAGCCCCGTTACATCTTCCGCGCAGGCCGACTCGACTAGTGAGCTATTACGCTTTCTTTAAATGATGGCTGCTTCTAAGCCAACATCCTAGCTGTCTAAGCCTTCCCACATCGTTTCCCACTTAGCAATAACTTTGGGACCTTAGCTGACGGTCTGGGTTGTTTCCCTTTTGACGACGGACGTTAGCACCCGCCGTCTGTCTCCCGAGTAGTACTCATTGGTATTCGGAGTTTGCAAAGGGTTGGTAAGTCGGGATGACCCCCTAGCCTTAACAGTGCTCTACCCCCAATGGTATTCGCTCGAGGCGCTACCTAAATAGCTTTCGAGGAGAACCAGATATCTCCCGGTTTGATTGGCCTTTCACCCCCAGCCACAGGTCATCACCGTCTTTTTCAACAGACGTGTGTTCGGTCCTCCAGTTGATGTTACTCAACCTTCAACCTGCCCATGGCTAGATCACCGGGTTTCGGGTCTACACCTAGCAACTAAACGCGCAGTTAACACTCGGTTTCCCTACGGCTCCGCTATTCGCTTAACCTTGCTACTAAATGTAAGTCGTTGACCCATTATACAAAAGGTACGCAGTCACGGTCTCAAGAACCGCTTCCACTGCTTGTACGTATACGGTTTCAGGTTCTATTTCACTCCCCTCACAGGGGTTCTTTTCGCCTTTCCCTCACGGTACTGGTTCGCTATCGGTCAGTCAGGAGTATTTAGCCTTGGAGGATGGTCCCCCCATCTTCAGACAACATGTCACGTGTGCCGCCTTACTCGTTTTCACTTAAGGTTAGTTTTCGTGTACGGGACTGTCACCCTGTACCGTTGCGCTTTCCAACGCATTCCACTAACACCCCAAAAGCTTAAGGGCTGGTCCCCGTTCGCTCGCCGCTACTAGGGGAATCTCGGTTGATTTCTTTTCCTCGGGGTACTTAGATGTTTCAGTTCTCCCGGTTTGCCTCATTAAGCTATGTATTCACTTAATGATACTTACTTATGTAAGTGGGTTGCCCCATTCGGAAATCTCAGACTCAAGCGGCTTTTACTGCCTCATCTGAGCTTATCGCAAGTTAATACGTCCTTCATCGCCTCTGACTGCCAAGGCATCCACCGTATACGCTTAGTCGCTTAACCATACAACCCGGATGAGTTTCCTCGACCGAATCGCATGCACGACCCATATGGTTTGTTTTCGCCTTGATTGTGTCCTTTCGAACACATGAATATCCAAAACACTTGATTGAAGTATTTTGAGAACTCAATTTCGATTAAATATCGCTATTTAATCTCTACTATCAGCTTTCCAAATTGTTAAAGAGCACATTAGTTAACAAGAACTAATGACTTGCTTCATCAGCAAGCAATCTGTGTGAACACTCATCAAATCATATATCGCTTAGGTAAGGAGGTGATCCAGCCCCAGGTTCCCCTAGGGCTACCTTGTTACGACTTCACCCCAGTCATGAATCACACCGTGGTAAACGCCCCCCCGAAGGTTAAGCTATCTACTTCTGGTGCAACCCACTCCCATGGTGTGACGGGCGGTGTGTACAAGGCCCGGGAACGTATTCACCGCAACATTCTGATTTGCGATTACTAGCGATTCCGACTTCACGGAGTCGAGTTGCAGACTCCGATCCGGACTACGACCAGCTTTAAGAGATTGGCTCCACCTCGCGGCTTCGCATCCCTCTGTACTGACCATTGTAGCACGTGTGTAGCCCTACTCGTAAGGGCCATGATGACTTGACGTCGTCCCCACCTTCCTCCGGTTTATCACCGGCAGTCTCCCTAAAGTTCCCGGCATTACCCGCTGGCAAGTAAGGATAAGGGTTGCGCTCGTTGCGGGACTTAACCCAACATTTCACAACACGAGCTGACGACAGCCATGCAGCACCTGTCTCACAGTTCCCGAAGGCACTGAGGTATCTCTACCAGATTCTGTGGATGTCAAGAGTAGGTAAGGTTCTTCGCGTTGCATCGAATTAAACCACATGCTCCACCGCTTGTGCGGGCCCCCGTCAATTCATTTGAGTTTTAACCTTGCGGCCGTACTCCCCAGGCGGTCTACTTAATGCGTTAGCTTGAGAGCCCAGTGTTCAAGACACCAAACTCCGAGTAGACATCGTTTACAGCGTGGACTACCAGGGTATCTAATCCTGTTTGCTCCCCACGCTTTCGTGCATGAGCGTCAGTCTTTGTCCAGGGGGCCGCCTTCGCCACCGGTATTCCTCCAGATCTCTACGCATTTCACCGCTACACCTGGAATTCTACCCCCCTCTACAAGACTCTAGCTTGCCAGTTCGAAATGCAATTCCCAGGTTGAGCCCGGGGCTTTCACATCTCGCTTAACAAACCGCCTGCGCACGCTTTACGCCCAGTAATTCCGATTAACGCTCGCACCCTCCGTATTACCGCGGCTGCTGGCACGGAGTTAGCCGGTGCTTCTTCTGCGAGTAACGTCACAGCTAGCAGGTATTAACTACTAACCTTTCCTCCTCGCTGAAAGTGCTTTACAACCCGAAGGCCTTCTTCACACACGCGGCATGGCTGCATCAGGGTTTCCCCCATTGTGCAATATTCCCCACTGCTGCCTCCCGTAGGAGTCTGGACCGTGTCTCAGTTCCAGTGTGGCTGATCATCCTCTCAAACCAGCTAGAGATCGTCGCCTTGGTGAGCCTTTACCTCACCAACTAGCTAATCCCATCTGGGCCTATCCATTCGCGGAAGGTCCGAAGAGCCCCTCCTTTCCCCCGTAGGGCGTATGCGGTATTAGCAGTCGTTTCCAACTGTTATCCCCCTCGAATGGGCAAGTTCCCAGACATTACTCACCCGTCCGCCGCTCGCCGGCAGAGTAGCAAGCTACTCCCCGCTGCCGCTCGACTTGCATGTGTTAGGCCTGCCGCCAGCGTTCAATCTGAGCCATGATCAAACTCTTCAATTGAAAGTTTTGACTCTAATGAATTCTGTTCGTATGAACACTCTTCATAAAGTCGATAAATCGTTTGTCGATATATCAACCTGAGAGTGCCCACACAGATTGCTTGATAACTTGTTAAAGAGCAGCCTGAAGAACTCGCTTCAGGTCAGGGCTGCGTATTCTACACTTCCCCGTTCAGGCGTCAAGCTTGATTTCAAACTTATTTTCGCCTTGCGATGAGTCATCCTCATCACTACCTCAACCGCCTTTGCTTTCGCGCTGTGCCGTCTCAGTGGGTGCGCATTATAGGGATATCAAAAAACCGCGCAACCCCTTTTTGCAAAAAAAAGATCGCTTGCCGATCTTTTCAGCAATAAGCGATCTTTTTCATCAATTTAGGGCTTATTTGACGGTTTTAGTGGTGGAATTACCGCTATTTTGGTGCTTTTCGGCAAGCTGACGGATCTTTGCTTCTACGATAGGATCGTCCCAATCGACGTAACTACGCACAAACGCCACTAAGGTGCCGTTAGGATCGAGGATGAAAGTGGCAGGTATCGTATCCAACGGAAAGATTTCACTGAGCTTCATCTGTGGATCATAAAAGCTACTGAACTCCTGCATACCACGTTCATCAAGAAAAGCGCGGACTTCTGGCTGCTCTATTTGATCAATAGAGATAGGGACAAGAACGACGTTATCGTCCTTTAACCGTTGACTGATCCGGTTCAGCGCAGGTAACTCGCGCACACATGGTGGACACCAGGTGGCCCACATGTTGACGATAACCACTTTGCCGCGATACTGACTGAAGTCATGTGCCTTACCGTCGGCATCATGAAAAGCCACTGTCTTTAATGGAAAGCCATGGGGCAATACATTAATGCGTGCGGCAGTGGACTCCACGTCTTGTTGTGGATGAGCTGCAGACGAGCTGGTTGCAGCAGTTGCCGTCGAAACAACAAATGCTGCAACTAACGCAAACAACAGTTGCCGTACTTTCATTAGCGATTCTTCAACAGTTCAGCGAGCTTTTGCTGGTCTTCGTCGGAGATCTCTTCGACGGCGACAGCACCGCGTTGCTTACGAATAAAGATGAAAGCGACCAAGCCACCTAACAACAATAGAATGATTGGACCAATCCACAGGATATAGGTTTTGCTGTCCAGACGCGGCTTATACAGCACGAAGTCCCCATAACGACTGGTCATGAATTGGATAATCTCTTCATCACTCTTACCCGCATCCACCATTTGGTAGACTTCCATCCGCAGGTCACGAGCAACTGGCGAGTTAGAGTCAACAATATCTTGGTTTTGACATTGCGGACAACGCAGCGTACGCGCAAGATCCATTGCATGCTTTTGGTTGGCGTCGTTTTTAAACTGATAAGTATCTACTGGTGTGGCGTTAGCCATCAGGCTAACACCGAACACCAAGGCAATGCTCATCAGCACACTGATTAGCTGTGATTTCATGATGCTTTACCTGCTGCCGCTTCTTGCTTGAGTTGCTGGATCATTGGGAAGATGGTTTCTTGCCATACTTTCATATCAATCGGTCCGGCATAGCGGAAACGAATGATGCCGTTGTGGTCCACAATAAAACTCTCTGGCGCACCATACACCCCGAGATCTAACCCCAAACGGCCGTCTGGATCGTAGATGTTTTGGGTGTAAGGATCACCTTGGTGTTTCAACTCTTCCACCGCTAACTCACGTTGGTCGCGGTAGTTAATGCCGTAAATAGGCACAATGTTCTGCCGCGCAAGTTTCAGCAAATACGGATGCTCATACTTACAAGACGGACACCAAGTTGCCCAAACGTTCATGATATACACCTGACCTTTAAGATCGTGGTTGGTGATCTTAACGCCGGCATCGTCCAATGTTTCAAGATTGAACTCGGGTACTGGACGGCCTTCCAAGGCAGAGTCGAGCTCTTTTGGATTCAGGTATAAGCCCTGATACAAGAACACACCCAGTACCACGAACAAAATCAACGGAATAAAAAGTACTAACTTTTTCATATCTCACTCTTTATTCAATTAGGCAGACGCTAAATCAGCTTTTTTATCAGCAGCGGCATTCTCTTGTGCCACAGCATCTTTCGCTTTAATGCGATAGCGCTTGTCTGACGCAGCTAACAAACCACCAATCATCATGAAAATGCCACCGAACCATAGCCAACGTACGAAAGACTTATAGTTAAGGCGCACAGCAAATTCGGTGTTACTGATTGGGTCACCCATAGTGATATACAAATCGCGGAACAAGCCCCAATCGATACCCGCTTCGGTCATGTCCATAGTGCGTACATTGTATTGGCGACGATCAGGCTTCAAGAAAGCCACCTCTTTGCCATCTTTCGTCACACGCACTTGACCTTGCTTGGCGGTATAGTTCGGACCAGCAATGTTTTTAGTTTCGAGATAATGGAAGGTATAACCTGCCAGTTCTTCACTAATGCCTGGGCCCATACGCACACTTTTCTCAACTGAGTAGTTTGACACCATAGTGGCACCCACTACTGACACTGCGATACCTAAGTGCGCAATCACCATACCGAGTTGTGAACGACCTAAACGGCTCATGTTCACACTACCGTCACTGCCTTTAACAATGCTAACCGCAGCTTGAATCGTAGCTAACAACACCCACATCGCGGTGCCCATACCGAACACAACCCACAGATTCAACTCACCACCGGCGATGAAAGGAACTGCGAGGCCAAAGACCAACGATACGATGGCAGGGATCAACAGTTTACGTTTCACTTCACCCGCTTTGGCTTTCTTCCAGCGGATCACTGGACCAATACCCATAAACATGAAGGCAACAATGGCCAACGGCACAAATACTGCGTTGAAGTATGGCGGGCCTACAGAGATTTTACCCATACCCATTGCGTCGATCAGCAGTGGGTACAGAGTGCCCAGCAATACAGTGGCACACGCGACAGTCAGCAGCACGTTGCACACCAGCAGCATGGTTTCTTTTGACCAGAGTTCAAACCGTGCTGGGCTGCTCATTTCACTGGCGCGGAAAGCGAACAGGGTCAACGAACCACCGATGGTGATACCTAACAGCAACAGAATGAACAAACCACGGCTTGGGTCTGCAGCAAACGAGTGTACCGAGGTCAACACCCCTGAACGTACGATAAAGGTACCGAGCAAACTCAAAGAGAAGGCAAAGATTGATAACAATACCGTCCAGTTACGGAACGCGCCACGCTTCTCGGTTACAACCAGTGAGTGCAGCAATGCTGTACCTACCAACCAAGGCATAAATGAGGCGTTTTCTACTGGGTCCCAGAACCACCAACCGCCCCAGCCGAGCTCGTAATATGCCCACCATGAACCTAATGCGATACCACCAGTCAGGAAAATCCAAGCAGCTAATGTCCATGGGCGCGTCCAACGTGCCCACGCAGCATCGAGACGACCGCTCATCAATGCCGCAATCGCAAATGCAAATGGCACAGAGAAACCCACGTAACCGAGGTACAGCATTGGTGGGTGGAAAATCAAACCAACGTCTTGCAGCATTGGGTTCAAGTCACGACCTTCCATCGGCGCAGGAATCAAGCGCTCAAACGGACTTGAGGTCAACAACATAAACAGCGAGAAACCGATAGTAATGATCGCAAGGATGGATAACACGCGGGCGGTCATCACTTCTTCCAAACCTTTACTGAAATAAGCAACCGCAGCGCTCCATACAGAGACTGAGAACACCCAGAACAATAAAGAGCCTTCGTGGCCACCCCACACTGCCGCGATTTTGAAGAAGATTGGCAGCTCTGAGTTGGAGTGTGCTGCTACGTAAGCAACGGAGAAATCGTCAGTGGCGAACGCGTAGGCGAGCGACAAGACCGACAGAGTGATAAAGAAAGTCATACCGTAACTTAATGGCCACGCGTAGCGCACCAAGTATTGGTCTTTTCGGGCTACACCTACAAGCGGCACAATTGCCAATAACACAGCAAATGCAACACCGATGATCAGTGCAAAATGTCCAAGTTCTGGGATCATGGTTATTCCTCAGGTTTAGTTTCCGTTATCAAACCATTGAAATGACAAACGGACACACGACTAAACAGCTCATACAAAACATTGAATTACATGAATAAAAATCTTTATTAACTAGCTTAACTTAATTGAGCTTCGGCTCATTTTAGTATTTGCTATTGTTCGTGTCTGCCACTTTCAATCAAATATGGGTTTCGGCTCTCATTCTCCGCACAGCACAACGCAACTTACAAGACAGGCAGAACTCTTGGCTGTGACCGGACATTGTCACAGAAGTTTCATCCATTTATTAAGTAAAATAAGAACTGTGAAGCAGTCCCCAAACATGACGATTGGATTTATCGCACTGGGTTATATTACTGTTCAATGAATCATCTTTACGTAATAATTCTGAGCCATTAGCAGCGACATCCAATCGTCCCCGTATCACCAACCTAGTGAATGTGAATAATGACTACCTTCTGGATTTTCATCGTGATTGTAGTGCTAGTGAGTCTAGCGCTGATTTGGATCCCACATTTTCGGCAGCAAAAATTGCTTGAAGCCGGTGAGACTGGTGTGCGTCAGCAAACCAACCTCGAACTGTTCAACGAACGTTTAGCGGCGTTAGAAAAAGAGCTAAACGACAACATTCTGGATCAACAAGAGTTCGATTCACTTAAGAAAGAACTCGAAGTGAGCTTGCTACAAGATATTAAGCAAGGTCAGGATGAATCGTTGAATGTACAGGGTAAACGTAAAAGTGCGCTGTGGCCGAGCTTAATGTCGGTTATCGTCATTATTGTGGCAGGCTTCATGTACCAGCGTTTAGGCGCCTATCAAGAGATGGAAAATACTGCCGCAGCAACGCCAGCCAACCCTCATGCGGGGATGTCACCAGAGCAGCTGATGCAGATGCGAGTAGAAATGCTTGAAAAGCAGATCATGGCAGAACCTGAAAACAGCCAAGCTTGGTTTAATCTCGGCCATGCTTACATGCAAGCCGGCGATTTTGATAAGTCGATATCTGCATTTGATAAAGTGATCAGCTTAGTGGGCGAACATGCCGAGTTGCTGGGTCCAAAAGCGACTGCACTTTATTACAAAGCCGGCCAGAAGATGATCCCTATCGTGCAGCAACTGATCGACCGCTCACTGGCATTAGATCCACATGATCCTTCAACACTGCTTTTAGTCGGTATGGACGCTTTCTACACCGCTGACTATCAGAAAGCGATCGATGCATGGCAAAAGATTCTTGAAAGTGACCGCAGCGACATCGACCGTCAAGCGATCATCAGCGCGGTTGATGCAGCAAAAATGCGTCTGCAAGCTAACGACGGTGCCATGCCAAATGATGCAGCACATGCTGGTGTAAAAAAGGCCGATGACAGTGCAGCCGCAACAACAGCGAAAACCGTAACCATCGAACTATCCGTGTCGCCCGAACTGGCAAGTAAAGTCAGCAGTACCGACATGATCTTCGTATTTGCTCGCCCAACCGAAGGTCCGAGTGTGCCAGTGGCTGCTACTAAGGTCAGCGCAAAAGCCTTACCTGTGACCGTTGTGCTCGATGACACCACTAACATGGGTGGCAGTGTAAAACTGAGCGAAAGTAAGAATGTTGAGATTATCGCGGTACTTTCTAAGCACGGCAATCTGAAACCAGAAGCCGGCGATTTACGCGGTAAGTTAGCAAGTATTAATGTTGGCGGTACTGGGGCTTTGGTACTGGATACTGAAGTTCAATAATCACTAGTTCTCAGTTATTGATAGTTCGACGGGCAGTTAACCTCAGGGTAAGCTGCCCTTTTTGTTGCTAGAAATTCTGCTGTGTTAGCACTGCAGATGCCATTGCAATTGCGGCGTAACGCCATGTCTGATTAACTACTTCGTTTATCAATTATTCATCCGCCACAGTTTGATTACAACGCTCTAAACACGACTTGTTTTTCTGCCATTGCCAAGAACATCTAAATTAAATGCGGAATATCGGATAAAAAATTCCATCAAAGCAGCGTAAAAATCATTCATCAACTATCACCCAAAAGGGTGACGATTGTTACATTATTAAACATTAATATTACAAATCAACCACCTGATTTACTTAGTTTTACCTCTTACTGCTCACTCCTTTCATCGTCCTAAATATCGCCCTTTTATCCGATTGTTCAAATTATCAACGTGATTAAGCTGAGACCTTCTTCACGTTAACAGCGCAGGAAACTTCGAATGAAGGCAAATCTGATCGTCAACATCATTGCGGCTTTGCTTTTTTCTACCTCAGCATACTCGGCCGATTTATGTGAAAAGAGTGAGCTTTGCAATCCCATCCTTGCCGCTTTAATGGAACGTCAGCAGTTAGCGAATGGCTTACTTTCCGCTACAGGTAGCAACGTCGTGGCCTTATCCCAATTTGGTTATTTCAATCAGGGGGTAGTGCAGCAGTTGGGTGAAGATAACACAGTTCATCTCACGCAAAACGGAGAGAGTAACCACGCAGATGTTTTGCAGGTAGGGAGTGAACACCACGCTGATATTACGCAGCTTGGCAACCGTAATCAGTTAACGCTAAGTCAATGGGGTCAAGCCAATGGCATCACCATTGAACAGTTAAGTCATGGAACGGCATTGGCCGTTTTCCAATACCGATAGGGAGAATCACCTAATGTCTGTAATGAAATATCAAAAACATGTGCTTGGCCTAACAATTGGGCTAGTGCTAAGTGGTGCTACTTATGCGGCAGATAACACTGCCTCAATAACTCAAACTGTGGATGCAACCGCGCAAAATGCACTGGTCGTTCAAACAGGAAATAGCAATGATGCAACAGTATCACAAGCGGGCGACGGTACAGCATTAAGCAATGAAACCGCTATCTACGTTACTGGCGACAATAACACTACCGACACCAGCCAAACTGGCTCAAATCAGCAAGCATTTACTACTGTTGAAGGTAATGACAACACTATTGGTGTTACTCAAGCGGGTCCTAACAACCAGTCATTCATCAATGCGCAAGGCAATGCGAACTCAATAGCAGTGAACCAACACCAGTTGTCACCTTCATCTGCCGTTGAGTTATCAGCGATCGCTGTCGACGGTGACAACAACAATGTCTCCGTTGCACAAGAGAACCGCCCTGACTGGACTAATTCCCAAGGGGTCACCACGCACTATTCAGCCTCTAACCAAGCTTTTGTTGATATCTCAGGCAAGAATAATACCGTTGATGCCTTCCAACAAGGAGCCGCAGCAAATACCACCGCAGTTGCCATTACAGGGAAAGACAACTCCGTCGTCAGTGACCAACGCGCAGGTCGCAACGGTGCATTCGCTGATATCGGTGGTAATGGAAATGAATTGGCGCTGAAACAGAATGGTTGGGATCTCACCACGGCTAATACGATCACCGCAGACGACAATACTGTATCCGTTACGCAGCGAGGGCATAACCAAGAGGCATATACCAATCTCTCCGGAAATGATAACAACCTGTCTGTTAACCAAGTTGATTCAGCTAAGCCGTGGGCTTACGGTGATAATTTCAGCATGATGGAAGTTAGTGGAGAAAAGAATGCGCTCACCACAACACAACATCAAGATGGCAACACTGCCATTATGAATATCCATAGTGACGGCGATAAAAACACCATCACGGTCACCCAAGAAAATAACAACCTAGCCTACTTTGACGTTTCAGATAAGCAGAACGTTATAGAGGTGACGCAGAACGATGAAAACTCCGCGGTACTTAATGTAAGCGGTGAACAAAACGAGCTGACAGTCGATCAAGTAAACAGTAACTCGACCTACTTCGACGTTAGCGGTGATAAGAACGTGGTCGATCTGCAGCAAAATAACACTAACGCTGCGGAATTCTTTATCTCTGGTCGCGCCAATGACCTTATCGATGTTGACCAAGTTGAAGGCGAAAGCCACTCATCGATGACAATCAGCGGTGACCAAAACCAAATCGCTCTATACCAAACCTCTAATGATGAGTCCGTCATGGATGTTGCCGGAAATAAGAACAGCTTGAATGTAACTCAAGGTGACGGCGCTCAAACTGCGCTTTTACAAGTAGGAGGAAGCCGTAATGAACTTTCTCTTACGCAACAAGATGGAAGTAACTTAACGTGGGCTGATGTTGGCGGTGATCAGAATGACATTTCTGTGGCACAAACTGGCGATATCAACTTAGTTGCCATGTTACTCAGTGCCGATGCAGATAAAAATACTATCAGCATGACGCAAACTGGCAATGGTAACAGCGCTGGGTTATGGAGCGAAGGCACCAATGGCACAGTTACCTTTAGCCAAAACGGTACAAGTAACGTTGCCGGTGGCTACCAAGCAAGTACGGGTAATACAATGACTATCACTCAAGATGGTTCCGCAAACGTAGCCTTAGTTTACCAAAACTAAACATAAGCAAGCGGAGGCGCAGTAGGAAACTACTGCGCCCTTTTCAATGAAAAAATGTCTATTTTTGGTACTGCTGAGTTTAATGTTTAATTTTGGCGCTCAAAGTAAAGAGATCGAATTATCCGGCTTAGTCTTAGACCGGACTATCACTCGCTTTGGCAAGGACTTTACATTCTACTTTTCCAGCTATTGGAGAGAAGTACCGCAAACGGATGGGGTATCAGTCGTCATCTATGAACGCGTATACCCGCAAGCAGGTACTTACCTTTGGCTTGAACTGAACCAGAAAAAAATCTACGAAACCTATTTCGGTCGACGCTATAACGACGTTAAGAAAAAAGCTGAACAAGCCACGATAATCTCAGTTAACGCACTGGCAGCACTCAAAGCTCAAAGTATCACGGAAGCTACGCGTAACAAGGATAATTAATATGAAATATATGCCTTTCCTCATGATGTTTTTCAGTAGTTTCTTATCGGCAACAGAGTTGGTTTATACACCAACCAATCCAACGTTTGGTGGAAACCCTCTCAACGGTGCGTTTTTGCTTAATAAAGCACAATCACAAAATGACTTTAGTGAAAGTAGCACCGAACTGAGCTTTGAAGACCAATTTAAAGCAGCGCTCGATAGAAACATTATCAGTAACCTTGCCTCAAGAATTGCAAGTGGCGATTTAACAGAAGGAAGCTACAACACTGGAGAGTACCAAATCGATGTCACAGGTACCGGTGCGACTGGGGTGGTTGTAACAATTACCAATATAGCTACCGGTGAAATCACCGTAATTACCATGCCATCGCTTGGAGGCAATTAAGATGCGTATAACGCTATTGTTCCTAATGAGCATTATCCTCAGTGGCTGCGCAGCCTTTGATAATCCTCAGCTAAATCTAACCCAAGCAGAGATAGATCCGCCGTCTATTGTAATGCAACAGCTCAAGTCAGCGCCGAAGCCCAAAATTGCGATCCCTGTGTCCGTCTACGCATTTCGAGATCAAACAGGGCAATATAAACCGCAAGATAACGTGAGTTCATTTTCCACCGCAGTCACTCAAGGTGGCACCTCTATGTTGATGCAGCTGCTGCTAGATTCTGGCTGGTTTGCACCGCTTGAGCGTGAAGGACTCCAGAATCTGCTGACAGAACGAAAAATTATATCAGCAGACCGAAATCAGAAAGAGCTACCCAGCCTACAAGAAGCAAGAGTGATTTTTGAAGGTGGAATAATCAGTTACGAAACCAATATTAATACTGGTGGTATCGGTTTGGGCTACTACGGAATATCTGCGTCGGAGCTTTATAGAGAAGACCAGGTATCTGTGTATCTACGCGCCATAGATGTTTATACAGGGCGAGTCTTATTATCAGTCTCTGCATCCAAAAAAGTGCTGTCGCAGCAAGCAAGTGCGAATCTATTTCGCTATGTGAGCCTAAGTAGACTCGCAGAGGCAGAAGCTGGCTACACAACAAACGAACCTGTCCAACTATGCGTTAAACAAGCGATTGAAGCAGCGCTCGTCGGTATTGTTCATCAAGGGATTGAAAAAGGCTTTTGGAAAGCTAACTAACAGCTTTATGAGGTGGCTCCCCATTTTGGGCCCACCTCAATAACTCCACCCTGTTTCTAGCGCCGGTTTTACGAAAAATTGCCGACATATGCGTTTTGACAGTGTTATTACTGATATTAAGTTGTTCTGCAATTTCGCGATTTCTTGCCCCGACACTAACTAGATCAATAATTCTTAGCTCTTGACGTGTCAAACACCCATTTACAAAAGCTTCGCAAGAATCAACAACTATCTCTTTCTGAGATAACAGCATATTTTCAACTAATTTAGAAAGTAGCGCACGGTCAAAATACAATTGGCGCTTCATCAATAAATTGATAGCTCGCACCATTTGGTCTAAAGGACGATCAGCATAAATCAAACCTCTTATACCAAATCGAATAGCAAATTCACTATCAACAAGCTGCTCATCAACTTGATAAAGAAATACCGAGGCGTGCTGCATTATATGAATCAAACAAGCGGGAACCGTATATTTGTCTAACCGCATATTTTGAAAAGGTATGGCCACCAAGCAATGTTCATCGATGTTGTCAGGAAGAGACTCGCCGCGACAGATTTCAGTGCTCAAGCCTAATGACTGAGAAAGCACGGGCAACTCTCCAACTGAGTTACGCCCCCCCGCGACAATGAGTCTGCTGAAATCAACCATCATACGTCCCTTAATTTCTCGAATTATTATTAGCGAGCAAGACAGCCAATATCTTTATATATACCAACTGTCACAATGCGAACATAAGAAATAAACCGATATCACTAAAAATCAGCATATCATTAAAAACATATTAACAGTATTAAAATGATCAATAAAATATCGAATACCATTTCCAATAAATATTCAATTCAATAAAATTTAAAATCATGCAATAACTAGAATAGAAATAAATTTTACTTTTAAAACAGCGGATTATTTATTTGACCAGAATTTATAACTGAAGATCCTGAAATATAAATGCAGTTAATTCTGTTAAGGGAAAATATGATTAAATTGGTCATTCCATTATGAATCACTAATATCATTAAAAGCACAGCATATAAAATTTTCAAACATAAAAAAACCGGGCATAAAGCCCGGCTTTTTTCTATCTCCGAAGGAGATTATTCTGCAGCAGCTTCTGCTTCAACAGCTTCAGCAGCTTCTGGGCGACCAACCAGCTCAATGTATGCCATTGGAGCTTTGTCACCAGCACGCAGACCGCACTTCAGGATGCGGGTGTAACCACCTGCACGCTCCTGATAGCGTGGACCCAATTCGTTAAACAGTTTACCTACAACTTCTTGGTCGCGGGTACGAGCAAATGCCAAACGGCGGTTTGCAACGCTGTCACTCTTAGCGAGTGTAATCAGGGGCTCAACTACGCGACGCAGTTCTTTAGCCTTCACAACGGTTGTCATGATGATTTCGTGACGAACCAGTGAACTTGCCATGTTACGGAACATAGCTTGGCGATGACTGCTGTTGCGGTTAAGTTGACGACCACTCTTACGATGGCGCATGACTTAATCCTTATAACCTGTATCTGTACAAACCTGGGACTTACAGGTCGTCTGCTAAACTAGCTGGAGGCCAGTTTTCCAGACGCATACCTAACGACAGTCCGCGAGATGCCAGCACGTCTTTGATCTCAGTAAGAGATTTCTTACCAAGGTTAGGCGTTTTGAGCAGCTCAACTTCAGTGCGTTGTACCAGATCACCGATGTAATGAATCGCTTCGGCCTTCAAACAGTTGGCCGAACGTACAGTTAGCTCTAAATCGTCGACAGGACGCAGCAGTATCGGATCGAACTCTGGCTTCTCTTCTTTCTTCTCTGGCTCAGTCACATCGCGCAGTTCAACGAAGGCATCCAACTGCTCAGCTAAAATAGTAGCTGAACGGCGAATAGCTTCCTCTGGGTCGATGGTACCGTTGGTAGTCATATCGATAACCAACTTGTCCAAATCAGTACGTTGCTCTACGCGCGCAGCTTCTACATTGTAGGCGATACGCACAACAGGCGAGAATGAAGCATCAACTAGCAGACGGCCAATTGGGCGATCGTCTTCTTCAGTTTGAGCACGAGCTGAAGCCGGTACATAACCGCGACCACGTTCAACACGAATACGCATGCTGATGTCGTGGTTGCCTGTCAAATGACAGATTACGTGTTCCGGATTCGCGATGGTAACATCACCATCGTGGGTAATATCTGCTGCGGTGACAGGGCCTGCGCCGGACTTGCTCAAAGTGAGCATAGCCTCATCTTTACCCTCGAGAATTACTGCCAACCCTTTCAGGTTTAACAAAATCTCAAGAATATCTTCTTGTACGCCTTCCTTACTGCTGTATTCGTGCAGTACACCGTCGATCTCGACTTCGGTAACCGCGCAGCCGGGCATAGACGACAATAGGATGCGACGCAACGCGTTACCTAAAGTGTGACCAAAACCACGCTCCAGCGGCTCCAGTACTACCTTGGCACGAGTTGGGTTAACCTGCTCGATATCCACGAGACGCGGTTTAAGAAATTCTGTAACAGAACCCTGCATTGTGTCCTCTCTTGTTAGTTAGCTTTACTTAGAGTAAAGCTCGACGATCAGCTGTTCGTTAATTTCCGCAGACAAATCGCTACGTTCTGGCAGGCGCTTGAATTGGCCTTCCATCTTAGCGGCGTCAACTTCAACCCAAGTAGGCTTTTCGCGCTGACCAGCCACTTCCAGTGCAGCTTTAATACGAGCTTGCTTCTGTGACTTTTCACGAACGCTTACAACATCATTCGCAGAAATTGCAAATGAAGGGATATTAACAACACGACCGTTCACCATAATTGATTTATGGCTAACCAGCTGACGTGCTTCGGCACGAGTTGCACCAAAACCCATACGATAAACTACGTTATCCAGACGAGTTTCCAAAAGTTGCAACAGGTTTTCACCAGTGTTGCCTTTCAGACGTGCAGCCTCTTTGTAGTAGTTACGGAATTGCTTTTCCAACACACCGTAAATACGACGAACTTTTTGTTTCTCACGCAGCTGCAAACCATAATCAGACAGACGTGGCTTACGAGCGCCATGCTGTCCAGGTGCTGTTTCCAGCTTACACTTCGAATCGATTGCTCTCACACCGCTTTTCAGGAAAAGGTCTGTACCTTCCCGACGGCTGAGCTTGAGCTTGGGACCCAAGTATCTTGCCATGATCTTTCTCCAACTATCCTATGAAATCGCCAGACTATACGCGGCGTTTTTTAGGAGGACGACAACCGTTATGAGGGATAGGCGTCACATCGGTAATGTTGGTAATTTTGTAACCAACAGCGTTCAGCGCACGAATGGCTGATTCACGACCTGGACCTGGACCCTTCACGAAAACTTCAAGGTTTTTAACACCATAATCCTGAGCAGCAACACCTGCACGCTCAGCAGCTACCTGGGCTGCGAATGGAGTAGATTTACGTGAACCACGGAAACCTGAACCACCGGCAGTTGCCCAAGACAAGGCGTTACCTTGACGATCAGTGATAGTAACGATTGTATTGTTGAAAGAAGCATGGATATGGGCCATGCCATCCGCAACCTGTTTACGTACGCGCTTACGCGGAGAACGTGACGGAACTTTAGCCATTGTCTACCTTCCCGTTACTTCTTGATTGGTTTACGTGGACCTTTGCGAGTACGCGCATTGGTCTTAGTACGTTGCCCACGGAGGGGCAGGCTACGACGATGGCGAAGACCACGATAACAGCCAAGGTCCATAAGACGCTTGATGTTCATAGAAACTTCGCGGCGCAAGTCACCTTCTACGGTGTATTTGGCAACTTCTTCGCGTAGGGTATCGATTTGAGCGTCGCTCAATTCTCTGATCTTTGCGTCTTCAGCAATAGAAGTAGCAGCGCAAATTGCTTTAGCGCGGGTACGACCGATGCCGAAAATAGCAGTCAATGCGATGACTGCGTGCTTCTGATCAGGAATGTTAATGCCAGCGATACGGGCCACTATGCACTCCTTAAGTTAAAGGCCATCTGTGAAAAGCCCGATAGGATACTCAACAGATGACGGGTTTGCAAATAATATTTAAGTGGCCAGTTCAAAATGAACTGGCCAAGTTTTTTTTAGCCTTGACGCTGCTTGTGTTTTGGTTCAACACAAATCACGCGTACAACGCCAGCACGCTTGACGATCTTGCAGTTACGGCAGATCTTCTTCACGGAAGCTCGAACTTTCATTTCATCACTCCGTAAGCTAATTGATTAACGACCGTAGCGATCTAAATTCGCTTTGCCGACCAAGTTAGCTTTCTTCATCACAGACTCATATTGATGTGACATCAAATGGGTCTGAACCTGAGCCATGAAGTCCATGATCACTACCACCATAATCAGAAGTGAAGTACCACCGAAGTAGAACTGCACTTTCCAGGTGATTAACATGAACTCCGGAATTAAGCAGATAAAGGTAATGTACAGTGCGCCTGCCAATGTCAGACGAGTCATCACTTTATCAATGTAACGCGAAGTTTGTTCGCCGGGACGAATCCCTGGAATGAACGCACCACTCTTCTTCAAGTTATCTGCTGTTTCGCGAGGGTTAAATACCAACGCAGTATAGAAGAAGCAGAAGAAGATGATTGCTGCTGCATAAAGCAGTGAATACAGAGGCTGACCTGGTGATACAGCGAGTGAAAAATCACTCAACCAAGACAACGCTGGATTCTGACCGAACCACTGAGCTAATGTGCCAGGGAACAGAATAATACTTGATGCAAAGATAGGTGGGATTACACCCGCCATATTCACTTTCAACGGTAAGTGAGTAGATTGCGCAGCAAATACCTTACGGCCTTGCTGACGTTTGGCGTAGTTGACAACGATACGACGTTGGCCACGCTCTACAAACACGACGAAGTAAGTAACGGCGAATACGATTACACCGATCAACAACAACACTAATACGTTCAAGTCGCCTTGACGCGCTTGCTCAGCTGTCTGCCCAATTGCATTTGGCAAGCCTGCAACAATACCGGCGAAAATCAGAATGGAGATACCGTTACCGATACCACGCTCAGTGATTTGTTCACCAAGCCACATCAGGAACATAGTCCCTGTCACCAAACTGATGACTGCAACGACATAAAAACCGACCCCAGGGTTTACTACTAAACCAGAGATCAAGTTGGGTAAGCCTGTTGCAATACCGACAGATTGTACAGTTGCTAAAAGCAACGTGCCCCAACGGGTATACTGGCTGATTTTTTTACGTCCAGATTCGCCTTCCTTTTTCAGTTCAGCGAGACTTGGATGTACCACAGTCAGCAATTGCATAATGATCGACGCCGAAATGTACGGCATGATCCCCAATGCAAAAATTGAAGCGCGTGAAAGCGCACCACCCGAGAACATGTTAAACATGCCCAGGATGGTACCCTTTTGCTGAGCAAACATCTCAGCTAATACAGCAGCGTCAATACCAGGAATCGGTACAAAGGAACCTGCACGGAACACAATGATCGCACCGATCACGAACAACAAGCGGGATTTCAGTTCTGAAAGTCCGCCTTTCGCGCTTTTTAATTCAAGTCCTGGTTTTGCCATCGACGTATTATTCCTCGATCTTTCCGCCGGCAGCTTCAATAGCTGCACGTGCACCTTTGGTTACCTTCAAACCGCGAACGGTTACTGGGCGCTCAATGGTACCTGAAAGAACGATTTTCGCAAACTGGATGTTGCGAGTAATGAGATTCGCATCTTTCAGTGCGTTCAGGTCGACAACATCACCGTTAACTTTTGCCAGTTCGCTGATGCGAACTTCAGCAGTTACCATCGCAGTACGCGAGGTGAAACCAAACTTAGGCAAACGAATTTTCAGTGGCATTTGGCCGCCTTCGAAGCCTGGGCGTACACCGCCACCGCTACGAGATTTCTGACCTTTGTGACCACGACCTGCGGTTTTACCCAGGCCAGAGCCAATACCACGGCCTACACGCTTGCCAGCTGGTTTAGAACCTGCTGCTGGAGATAAAGTATTCAGACGCATTGATTAGTCCTCCACCTTTACCATGTAGTAGACCTTATTGATCATACCGCGAACAGAAGGAGTATCTTCCAGTTCAACAGTGTGACCAATACGACGCAGACCTAAGCCAGTCAATGTGGCGCGGTGCTTCGGCAAACGACCGATTGCACTTTTAGTCTGTGTAACTTTTACTGTTTTAGTAGCCATGGTGCATTACCCCCGAATTTCGTCAACATTCAGGCCACGCTTAGCTGCGATTTGCGCTGGTGACTTCATATGTACCAGAGCGTCAACAGTTGCACGTACGATGTTGATCGGGTTAGTAGAACCGTATGCTTTCGACAGAACGTTATGAACGCCTGCTACTTCCAATACGGCACGCATTGCGCCACCGGCAATAATACCGGTACCTTCAGATGCTGGCTGCATATACACGCGAGAACCTGAGTGGCGACCCTTAACAGGGTGATGCAAAGTACCTTGGTTCAGCTGAACAGTTACCATGCTGCGACGTGCTTTTTCCATAGCCTTTTGAATAGCTGCTGGAACTTCACGTGCTTTACCGTAGCCGTAGCCAATCTTACCGTTACCGTCACCAACTACTGTCAGAGCGGTAAAGCTGAAGATACGACCACCTTTAACTACTTTAGATACACGGTTAACTGCAATCAGCTTCTCTTGCAGATCATCTTTCTGCTGAGTTTCTACTTTAGCCATTGTATAAACCCCTTAGAACTGCAGACCAGCTTCACGCGCAGCAGCTGCTAATGCAGCCACACGGCCGTGATACTTGAAACCTGAACGATCGAAGGCCACTACGGTGACACCTTTTTCGATCGCGCGCTCAGCAATAGCTTTACCTACTGCTTTAGCCGCATCGACGTTGCCGGTATATTTCAGCGCACCTTTTACCGCACTTTCTACGGTAGAAGCAGCTGCAACAACCTGAGCTTCAGGGTTAATAACCTGAGCGTAAATGTGACGCGGTGTACGATGTACAACCAGACGGTTAACGCCCAGCTCTTGGATCTTCTTGCGGGTGCGAGTAGCACGGCGCAAGCGAGAAGTTTTCTTATCCATATCGCGTTACCTTACTTCTTCTTAGCCTCTTTACGGCGTACATTTTCGTCTTCATAGCGAACACCTTTACCTTTGTAAGGCTCTGGTGGACGATAGCCACGAATATCTGCCGCAACCTGACCTACCAATGCTTTGTCGATACTTTTCAGTACGATGTCAGTTTGGCTTGGGCATTCAGCGGTAACGCCTGCTGGTAACTTGTGTACCAGAGGATGAGAGAAACCGAGGGTCAAATCCAAGTCACTACCAGTGACTTTGGCACGATAACCCACACCTACAAGCTTCAATTTCTTTTCGAAGCCTTGCGAAACACCAACAACCATGTTGTTGATCAGCGCGCGCGCTGTACCAGCTTGAGCCCAAGCGTTAACTTGACCTTCAACTGGAGCGAAAGTGATTGCAGCACCTTCTACAACAACTTTAACAGCGCTGTTGATTTCGCGAGTCAGACTGCCTTTAGCACCTTTAACGGTGATAGTCTGATCTTTTAATGTCACCTCTACGCCAGCAGGAATAGAGACTGGTGCTTTTGCTACACGAGACATTCCTAGCTCCTTACGCTACGTAGCAGATAACCTCACCACCCATGCCTGCAAGGCGGGCGGCACGATCAGTCATCAGGCCTTTAGATGTGGACACAATTGCGACACCCAGTCCGCCCATCACTTTTGGCAATTCGTCTTTACCTTTGTAAATACGAAGACCTGGACGGCTTACGCGCTGGATAGTCTCAACAACAGGTTTGCCTTGGAAATACTTCAAAGTAATTTCCAATTCTGGCTTAGAGCCTTCGTCTGCTACGGCGTAGTCAGTGATGTAACCTTCTTCCTTCAGAACTTTTGCAATTGCAACTTTCAGTTTGGCAGACGGCATCTTCACAGATACTTTGGCAGCAGCTTGGCCGTTACGGATACGTGTCAGCATATCCGCAATAGGATCTTGCATGCTCATATTAGCTTACTCCGTGACTAGGGCTTACCAGCTGGCCTTACGCAGACCAGGAACTTCACCACGCATGGTTGCTTCACGCAGTTTGATACGGCTCAGGCCGAACTTGCGCAGGAAGCCATGTGGGCGACCAGTTTGATTACAACGGTTGCGTTGACGCGCAGCGCTGGAATCACGTGGAAGCGCTTGCAGCTTCAGAACAGCATCCCAACGGTCTTCATCAGAAGTCGCAGGGGCAGCGATCAGAGCTTTCAGAGCTGCACGCTTTTCAGCGTACTGAGCCACGAGTTTTGCACGTTTTGCTTCACGTGCTTTCATTGATTGTTTTGCCATTACGCTACCCTTATTTCTTGAATGGGAAGTTAAAAGCGTCCAACAGAGCACGACCTTCTTCGTCAGTGTTCGCAGAGGTAGTGATAACAATATCCATACCGCGAATTTTATCGATTTTATCGTAATCGATTTCTGGGAAGATGATTTGCTCGCGTACGCCCATAGCGTAGTTGCCGCGACCATCAAAAGACTTAGCGCTTACACCGCGGAAATCGCGGATACGTGGGATAGCGATGTCAATCAAACGCTCTAAGAATTCCCACATACGTTCGCCACGCAGGGTCACTTTACAACCAATAGGGTAGCCATCACGGATTTTGAAGCCTGCAACTGATTTACGAGCAACAGTTACAACAGGCTTTTGGCCGGCGATTGCAGTCATGTCACGAACAGCGTGGTCCATAACTTTTTTGTCTGCAACGGCTTCGCCAACACCCATGTTCAGGGTGATTTTTTCAATCCGAGGGACTTGCATGACACTGGTATAACCGAACTTTTTAGTCAGTTCAGCGATCACAGTCTCTTTGTATTTATCATGCAGTTTCGCCATCGTTTACTCCGATTACTTAACGAGTTCACTGTTCGACTTGAAGAAACGAACTTTTTTGCCGTCTTCAACTCGGAAACCAACACGATCAGCCTTGCCAGAAGCAGGGTTGAAGATCGCAACATTTGATGCTTGGATTGGTGCTTCTTTGTCAACGATACCACCAGTGATACCCAACTGTGGGTTAGGCTTCTGATGTTTCTTAACAAGGTTTACACCTGCAACGATCAACTGGCCAGTTGATAAAACGTCGGTAACCTTACCGCGCTTACCTTTATCTTTACCAGTCAATACGATTACTTCGTCTTCACGACGGATTTTTGCTGCCATTTTGAAGCTCCTTACAGTACTTCTGGTGCCAGCGACACAATTTTCATGAATTGCTCAGAGCGCAGTTCACGTGTCACAGGTCCAAAGATACGAGTACCAATCGGCTGCAGGTTGTTGTTCAAAAGAACAGCTGCATTCCGATCGAAGCGAATGACAGAACCGTCTGGACGACGTACGCCTTTCTTAGTACGGACTACCACCGCGTTATACACATCACCTTTCTTCGCTTTAGCGCGAGGGATCGCTTCTTTAACAGAAACTTTGATGATGTCGCCGATACCGGCATAACGACGATGAGAGCCACCCAAGACCTTAATACACTGAACTCTGCGAGCGCCGCTGTTACATGCGACATCGAGAGTCGATTGCATTTGGATCATTTTAAGTGCTCCGCTATCGTTACTTCACATACCCCACCATGGGGTCTTTACGTCATCATTTTTGAGCCAAAACTGGTCAAAAATGGCGCGCAAGTATAACACCATTGATCGGGGCTGCATAGTGCTAAAAATATAAACGGCTCCATAAAGGAGCCGTTTATTACTTACCTAATCAAAATTAGGCTTTGCTCACTACTTCAACCAGGGTCCAAGACTTAGTCTTAGACAGAGGACGACATTGACTAATAGTCACGATATCGCCTTCATTGCACTGGTTAGTTTCGTCATGTGCATGGATCTTAGTAGTACGTTTTACGTACTTACCGTAGATTGGGTGCTTAACTTGACGCTCAACGGCAACAGTGATGGATTTGTCCATTTTGTTGCTGGTCACTTTACCCTGCAAAGTACGGATGCTCTCAGACATTATGCACCTGCCTTAGAAGTAATAATGGTCTTAACGCGCGCAATGTTACGACGCACTTGTTTCAGCTGGTGAGTTTGAGCCAGCTGACCAGTAGCGTGTTGCATGCGCAGGTTAAACTGCTCACGCAGCAGACCAAGTAATTCAGCGTTCAGTTCTTCAACGCTCTTTTCTCTTAGTTCGCTCGCTTTCATTACATCACCGTCTTAGTTACGAAGGTAGTTTTGATAGGCAGTTTAGCAGCAGCCAGTGCGAATGCATCGCGAGCCAACTGTTCTGGTACACCACCCATTTCGTAAAGTACCTTACCAGGTTGAATCTGGCATACCCAGTATTCAACGTTACCTTTACCTTTACCCATACGCACTTCAAGAGGCTTAGAGGTAATCGGCTTGTCAGGGAAAATTCGAATCCAAATTTGACCTTGACGCTTAACGTGACGAGTCATAGCACGACGTGCAGATTCAATCTGACGCGCTGTCAGACGACCGCGACCTACAGCCTTCAGGCCGAAAGTACCGAAGCTAACTTCTGTGCCATTCGCCAGACCGCGGTTGCGGCCTTTGAACATTTTGCGAAATTTAGTACGTTTTGGTTGCAGCATTACCGGCTCTCCTATTTACCACGAGGTTTGCGCTTAGGTTGCTGCTTCGGCTCTTCCACTGCTGCAGGTACGATACCGTCCAGAACTTCGCCTTTGAAGACCCAAACTTTCACACCGATCACACCGTAAGTGGTGTGACTTTCAGCAGTTGCGTAGTCGATATCAGCACGCAGAGTATGCAAAGGTACGCGACCTTCACGATACCACTCAGAACGCGCAATCTCGGCACCGCCCAGACGACCGCTAACTTCAACTTTGATACCCTTAGCGCCAAGACGCATAGCGTTTTGAACCGCACGCTTCATAGCGCGACGGAACATCACACGGCGTTCCAGCTGCTGGGCGATTGAGTCAGCTACAAGCTTAGAGTCCAGCTCTGGCTTGCGGATCTCAGCGATGTTGATCTGTGCAGGAGTACCAGCAATTTTGGCAACTTCGTTACGCAGAACTTCAACGTCTTCACCTTTCTTACCGATCACAACACCTGGACGGGCAGTGTGAATAGTAACGCGGATGCTTTTCGCAGGGCGTTCGATAACAATCTTGGATACTGATGCGGCCTTCAGTTTCTCTTCGAGATACTTACGCACTTCCCAGTCACTGTGCAGGTTCGCAGCGAACTCGCCTTTTTCAGCGTACCAGGTAGAGACCCAAGGCTTAGTGATACCCAGACGGATACCATTAGGATGTACTTTCTGTCCCATTGCTCTCTCCTAGCGATCTGACACAACCACAGTAATGTGGCTGGTGCGCTTCATGATACGATCAGCACGGCCTTTAGCGCGTGGCATGATGCGTTTCATTGTTGGACCTTCATCAACGAAAACTTTACCGACTTTCAATTCGTCGATATCAGCACCTTCGTTGTGCTCGGCGTTAGCAATGGCTGAATCCAATACTTTCTTAACCAGTACGGCCGCTTTTTTAGGGCTGAAAGTCAGAATCTCGAGAGCCTTATCAACAGGCAGTCCACGGATCTGATCAGCCACTAAGCGTGCCTTTTGAGGCGACGTACGGGCAAAGCGATGTTTAGCTAAAACTTCCATCTATAACCTCCCGTATTAACGCTTCTTCGCTTTCTTATCAGCAGCATGGCCGCGATAAGTGCGAGTTGGTGAGAATTCACCAAGTTTGTGGCCGATCATTTCGTCAGTTACGAACACTGGTACGTGCTGACGACCATTATGGACAGCGATGGTCAACCCAATCATTTGTGGGATGATCATAGAGCGGCGAGACCAAGTCTTGATAGGCTTTTTGTCACCGGCTTCCACCGCTTTCTCTACCTTCTTCAGCAAGTGTAGGTCAATGAATGGACCTTTCTTGAGAGAACGTGGCATGGCGAATCCTCTTATTACTTGTTACGACGACGTACAATGTACTTGTCAGTGCGCTTATTACTGCGAGTTTTGTAACCCTTAGTTGGAACGCCCCATGGAGTCACTGGGTGACGACCACCAGAAGTACGACCTTCACCACCACCGTGTGGGTGGTCTACTGGGTTCATTGCAACACCACGTACTGTTGGACGTACGCCCATCCAGCGCTTGGCACCAGCTTTACCCAGCTGACGCAGCATGTGTTCAGCGTTACCTACTTCACCCAGAGTTGCACGGCACTCTACAGGCACTTTACGCATTTCGCCTGAACGCAGACGCAGAGTTGCATAAGCACCATCACGAGCTACTACTTGTGCGTATGCACCAGCAGAACGTGCGATCTGAGCACCTTTACCAGGCTTCATTTCTACCGCGTGAACAACAGAACCTACTGGAATGTTGATCAGTGGCATTGCGTTGCCGGTTTTGATGTCAGCTTGTGGGCCAGAAACAACTTTGTCACCAGCTTGCATGCCTTTGGCAGCCAGAATGTAGCGACGTTCACCGTCTGCGTACAACACCAATGCGATGTTAGCAGTACGGTTAGGATCATATTCCAGACGTTCGATTTTGCCTGGGATACCATCTTTGTTACGTTTGAAGTCAATCAAACGATAGTGTTGTTTGTGACCACCACCGATATGACGGGTAGTGATACGACCGGTGTTGTTACGACCACCAGACTTTGTCTTTTTCGCCAGCAGGCCAGCAAATGGTTTGCCTTTATGCAGATCGCTGTTAACGATTTTAACAACGCCGCGACGACCTGGAGAGGTTGGCTTACACTTTACAATTGCCATTTAAATTCTCCTTTGCTTACTCAGCGTTGCCGATAAAATCGATTTCAGCGCCTTCAGCTAGGGTTACGTAAGCTTTTTTCCAATCGCTACGACGGCCTTGACGGGCACCGTGACGTTTAGTTTTGCCTTTAGTAACCAAAGTGCGAACACCTTCGACTTTAGTTTCGAACAGTTTTTCAACAGCAGCTTTGATTTCAGCTTTAGTAGAATCAACAGCTACGCGGAAAACTACAGTGTTGTTTTTCTCAGCAACTACAGTGCTCTTTTCAGAGATGTGTGGTGCCAGAATCACTTTCAAAATACGTTCTTCGCGGATCATGCCAGCATCTCCTCGATTTGCTTCACAGCATCAGCAGTGACAAGCACTTTGTCGAACGCGATCAAGCTAACTGGGTCGATACCTGCAACATCACGTACGTCAACCTTGTACAGGTTGCGTGCTGCCAAGAACAGGTTCTCATCAACTTCTGGAGTCACAATCAGAACATCGTCCAGTTGCATTTCTTTCAGTTTAGCTTTCAGCTCTTTAGTTTTTGGAGCTTCAACACCGAACTGCTCAACAACGATCAAGCGTTCTTGACGTACCAATTCAGACAGAATGCTCTTCAGAGCACCGCGGTACATCTTCTTGTTAACTTTTTGGCCGTGATCTTGTGGCTTAGCAGCGAAAGATACACCACCTTTACGCCAGATCGGGCTTTTTACGTCACCAGAACGCGCGCGGCCGGTGCCTTTTTGACGCCATGGCTTCTTAGCAGTGCCATGAACTTCAGCGCGAGTTTTCTGAGCACGAGTGCCCTGACGCGCGTTTGCAGCGAATGCTACAACTACCTGATGAACCAGTGCTTCGTTAAAGTCACGGCCGAAGGTAGTTTCGGAAACTTCAAGAGCGCTTTGCGCGTCTTTCAATACCAATTCCATTACTATCTCCTCAGACCTTATGCTTTAACCGCAGGCTTGATGATCAGGTCGCCGTTGTTAGCACCAGGCACAGCGCCTTTTACCAGCAACAGGTTACGTTCAGCATCTACACGTACAACGTCCAGATTCTGGGTGGTAACGCGTTCTGCGCCCATGTGACCTGACATTTTCTTGCCTTTGAATACGCGACCTGGCGTCTGGTTCTGACCGATAGAACCGTTAGCACGGTGCGACAGTGAGTTACCGTGAGTCATGTCTTGAGTACGGAAGTTCCAGCGCTTAACGCCGCCTTGGAAGCCCTTACCTTTTGATTGACCAGTAACGTCAACTTTTGCAACGTCAGCGAAGATTTCAACTTTCAGTTCAGCACCAACTTCAATGCCTTCGCCTTCACCATCTGCCAAACGCAATTCCCACAAACCACGACCGGCTTCAACGCCTGCCTTAGCAAAGTGGCCAGCTTCTGGCTTAGTGACACGATTGGCTTTTTTGGCACCAGTAGTAACTTGGAGTGCACGGTAACCGTCGTTTTCCAGAGTTTTCACCTGAGTTACGCGGTTGGCTTCCACTTCAATTACTGTAACAGGGATAGACGCGCCATCTTCAGTGAAGATGCGGGTCATACCCACTTTACGACCAATAAGACCGATAGCCATCTCTCAAACCTCTCTAAGGATCTCAATTAACCCAAGCTAATCTGTACATCAACACCAGCTGCCAGATCCAAACGCATCAGAGCGTCTACGGTCTTTTCAGTTGGCTCTACGATGTCAACCAGACGCTTGTGAGTACGGATTTCGTATTGGTCACGAGCATCTTTATTAACGTGCGGAGAGATCAAAACGGTGAAACGCTCTTTGCGCGTTGGTAGTGGAATAGGACCACGTACCTGGGCACCAGTACGTTTAGCAGTTTCAACGATTTCCGCAGTAGACTGATCGATCAAACGATGATCAAAGCCTTTCAAGCGGATACGGATTCTTTGGTTCTGCATTGACCAGAGCTCCTAAAATGGACACATAAAAAACCACCCTCTAGTCATTTCCTTTTCTGGAAAGACAGAGCGAAGTGATTTACCGTTTGACTCCCAATCGGAGTCATTGTTGTTAATCTTACAGATTTGATTACCCGTAAGACCACGCCTAGCTATCTAAGCGGAGGGCTATTATACCCATCCAGCATTCAATTACAAGCCTATTGGCGTTTTTGTCAGCGTTTTGCTGAAAAGTGGCGGCATTATAATGAATCTGCGGTTAAATACTAGCCCCGACGGGTTTTCGGGCAATAAAAAAGGAAGCCGAAGCTTCCTTTTTCGATTCACTTAATAAATTAAGCGATGATTTTTGCTACCACGCCGGCGCCTACTGTACGGCCACCTTCACGGATTGCAAAACGCAGACCTTCGTCCATCGCGATTGGGCAGATCAGAGTCACTACCATCTTGATGTTGTCGCCTGGCATTACCATCTCTACGCCTTCTGGCAGTTCGATAGTACCGGTCACGTCAGTTGTACGGAAGTAGAACTGTGGACGGTAGCCTTTGAAGAATGGTGTATGACGACCACCTTCTTCTTTTGACAGTACGTATACTTCTGATTCGAACTTGGTGTGTGGAGTGATGGTGCCTGGCTTAGCCAGTACTTGACCACGTTCTACTTCGTCACGCTTAGTACCACGTAACAGAACACCTACGTTCTCACCTGCACGACCTTCGTCAAGCAGTTTGCGGAACATTTCAACACCAGTACAGGTTGTCTTAGTAGTGTCATGGATACCCACGATTTCTACTTCGTTACCTACGTTGATGATACCGCGTTCAACACGGCCTGTTACTACTGTACCACGACCAGAGATTGAGAATACGTCTTCGATTGGCAGCAGGAATGGCTTCTCGATATCACGTACTGGCTCAGGAATGTATGAATCCAGTGCTTCAGCCAATTCAATGATTTTCGCTTCCCACTGAGCTTCGCCTTCCAGCGCTTTCAGTGCTGAACCTTGGATAACCGGTAAGTCATCACCTGGGAAGTCGTATTCAGACAGCAGTTCACGAACTTCCATCTCTACCAGTTCCAACAGCTCTTCATCGTCTACCATGTCACATTTGTTCATGAATACGATGATGAATGGTACACCTACCTGACGTGACAACAGGATGTGCTCACGTGTTTGTGGCATTGGACCGTCGGTCGCTGCTACTACCAATACCGCGCCGTCCATCTGTGCAGCACCAGTGATCATGTTTTTAACATAGTCAGCGTGGCCTGGGCAGTCTACGTGGGCGTAGTGGCGTGTTGGAGTATCGTATTCGATGTGAGAGGTATTGATGGTAATACCGCGCTCACGCTCTTCTGGAGCGTTATCGATTTGTGCGAAGCCTTTTGCTTCACCACCGTAGGTCTTCGCCAGTACAGTTGAGATAGCAGCAGTCAGAGTGGTTTTACCATGGTCCACGTGACCGATGGTGCCCACGTTAACGTGGGGTTTTGAACGTTCAAATTTAGCTTTAGACACGATAAATTCCTTTAAATTAGGCGTCCGGCAGAGGCAGGACACTAACAATCAAATATAGGCAAAAATTCAGTGCTCGTGCAATTAGGTACGAGATTCAATTACTGCCTTGGCAACGTTTTGCGGCGCTTCAGAGTACTTCAAAAACTCCATTGAGTATGAAGCACGGCCCTGAGTCGCTGAACGCAAGTCAGTTGCATAACCAAACATTTCAGCCAAAGGTACGACGGCATGAACCAGCTTAATGCCTGCAACGCCATCATCCATGCCTTCAATAAGACCACGACGTCGGTTCAAGTCACCCACGACGTCTCCCATGTAATCTTCGGGAGTGGTTACCTCGACTTTCATGCACGGTTCGAGCAACACAGGGCTAGCTTCAAGCGCACCCTTTCTGAAGCCCATAGAACCTGCAACCTTGAACGCCATTTCGTTCGAGTCCACATCATGATATGAACCATCAAACAGCGTGACTTTCACATCCTGCAGAGGGAAGCCAGCGAGTACGCCGTTCTTCATCTGCTCTTGGATGCCTTTATCAACAGCAGGGATATATTCCTTAGGAACCACACCACCTACGATTGCATTGACAAACTCATAGCCAGCGCCATCTTCGAGAGGCTCTAGCTTCAACCAGACATGACCGAACTGACCACGACCACCAGACTGACGCACAAATTTGCCTTCAGCTTCAACCGTGCCACGAATAGTTTCGCGGTAAGCAACTTGTGGTTTACCCACGTTGCACTCAACGCTGAATTCGCGACGCATACGGTCGATGATGATATCGAGGTGTAATTCACCCATCCCTGAAATCAGAGTCTGCCCCGACTCTTCATCGGTTTCAACCCGGAATGATGGATCTTCCATTGCCAATTTTTGCAATGCAATGCCCATTTTTTCCTGATCGGCTTTCGAACGAGGCTCCACTGCGATAGTAATTACCGGATCAGGGAAGTCCATCCGTTCAAGGATAACTTTATGGTCAGGATCACAAATGGTATCACCGGTAGTGACGTCTTTCAGACCGATAGCGGCTGCGATGTCACCTGCGCGGACTTCTTTGATCTCCTGTCGGTCGTTAGCGTGCATCTGCACAATACGTCCGATACGCTCGCGTTTTTCTTTTACGCTGTTGTAAACGGCAGAGCCGGATTCCAACACACCTGAATAAACACGAATAAAGGTCAAAGAACCTACGAATGGGTCAGTCGCGATTTTAAATGCCAATGCCGCAAATGGGGCACTGTCATCCGCATGACGTTCCACTTCGTTTTCACGTTCGTCGATACCTTTAATTGCGGGTACATCCACTGGTGCAGGCAAAAACTCAATTACGGCATCCAGTACGGCCTGAACACCTTTATTTTTAAAGGCGCTACCGCATGTTGCGACGACAATTTCGTTGTTGAGCGTGCGAGCACGCAAACCTGCTTTGATCTCTTCTTCAGAAAGCTCGCCTTCCTCAAGATACTTATCCATCAGCTCTTCAGAAGCTTCTGCAGCACATTCAACCATGTACTCGCGCATCTCGGTTGCTTTCGCTAACAGTTCATCAGGAATAGGATCATGAGTAAAAGTCATCCCCTGGTCTGCTTCATTCCAGTTGATTGCTTTCATTTTGATGAGATCAATGACGCCCTTGAAGTTTTCTTCAGCGCCAATGTTCAGCTGAATGGGTACGCAAGTAGCACCAAGGCGTTTACGAATTTGATTAACGACGCGGTCAAAATCTGCCCCTGCGCGGTCCATCTTGTTCACAAATACCATACGTGGAACGTGATATTTATCAGCCTGACGCCATACGGTTTCAGACTGAGGTTCCACACCTGAAGCACCACAGAACACTACCACTGCGCCATCAAGCACACGGAGTGAACGTTCTACTTCAATGGTGAAATCAACGTGACCTGGGGTATCAATAATATTGATGCGGTGCTGTTCAAACTGAGCATCCATACCACGCCAGAACGTTGTTACCGCGGCGGAAGTAATAGTGATACCGCGCTCTTGCTCTTGTACCATCCAGTCAGTGGTAGCCGCACCGTCATGTACCTCACCAATTTTGTGAGACAAGCCAGTGTAGAACAGAACACGTTCAGTTGTGGTTGTTTTGCCAGCATCAACGTGAGCACAAATACCGATATTGCGATAACGCTCAATGGGAGTTGTACGAGCCACGATTATACCCTCTTAACCGGAAAACAAACTCCGGTACAAACAGAGAAAGCGCGGGCAGTAAGCCCGCGCAGAATATTACCAACGGTAATGGGCAAACGCCTTGTTGGCTTCTGCCATACGATGCACGTCTTCGCGCTTCTTAACGGCAGTACCTTTGTTTTCAGCGGCATCCAGCATTTCACCGGCCAGACGCAATGCCATAGATTTTTCACCACGCTTACGTGCAGCTTCAACCAACCAACGCATCGCCAGAGCGTTACGACGCACTGGACGAACTTCACATGGTACCTGGTAAGTAGAACCACCCACACGGCGAGATTTAACTTCGACTGATGGGCGAACGTTGTCCAGGGCTGCTTCCAAAAGAACCAGATGATCTTCGCCTTTTTTCTCAGCGATAACATCTAGCGCTTTGTAGATAATTTTTTCGGCAGTTGATTTCTTGCCGTCTTGCATAATGACGTTGATGAACTTAGCCAGCAACTCACTGTGGAACTTTGGATCAGGCAGAATTTTGCGCTGACCGACTACACGACGTCTTGGCATTTTGAGTCTCCGTAACTTCAGGTTTTTCCAAAACCGAAATATAAATTTAAAAAAGCTTGGCCTTACTTAACGGGAACCCATTAAGACTTAGGACGCTTAGCACCGTATTTAGAACGTGCTTGGCGACGAGCAGCAATACCTGCACAGTCGAGCGCGCCACGAATGGTGTGATAACGCACACCTGGCAAGTCTTTAACACGACCGCCACGGATAAGGATCACACTGTGCTCTTGCAGGTTGTGGCCTTCACCGCCGATGTATGAAGTAACTTCAAAACCGTTGGTCAAACGCACACGCGCTACTTTACGCAGAGCAGAGTTTGGTTTTTTAGGTGTAGTGGTGTACACACGGGTACAAACACCACGTTTTTGTGGGCACGCATTCAACGCAGGCACGTTAGTCTTGTCGACTTTAGGTGCGCGAGGCTTACGTACCAACTGGTTTACAGTTGCCATGTATATAGCTCCGTTTGTGTTGAGAAACTCAACGTATGGTGTGAAAAATCTATATCCCACAGAAGTAGGACGCGGAATTTTAGAAAGCTCGGCCCTAACTGTCAAGAAATAGCCAATATTCCTGCCGTCAAAGTGTAAAAAAAGGCGCCCAGAGGCGCCTTTTTCATTAACGGGATGTCCGTTTATTCGTTGCCGCCAGCCAGATTCAGCAGATCTGCCAAATTCTGTTCAGCTTCACTTGCGGTAATGCCGGGTGCTGCTTGAGTTACATCAGCTTTAACAGCTTGACGTTTCTTATGGTAAGCATAACCAGTACCCGCTGGGATCAGACGACCCACGATTACGTTCTCTTTCAGACCACGCAGGTTGTCTGACTTACCACCTACAGCAGCTTCGGTCAGTACGCGTGTGGTTTCTTGGAACGATGCAGCAGAGATAAATGACTCTGTTGCCAACGAGGCCTTAGTGATACCCAACAGTTCGCGTTCGAATTTCGCCGGTAACTTACCTTGCGCTTCCAGTTCGCGGTTAGCGATCTTCACGCGAGAGACTTCTACCTGTTCGCCTTCCAAGAACTCTGAGTCACCTGCTGCAGTGATGATGCACTTACGCAGCATTTGGCGAATGATCACCTCAATGTGCTTATCGTTGATCTTCACACCCTGCAGACGGTAAACGTCTTGCACTTCGTTGACGATGTAGTTGGCCACTTTGGTAATACCACGCAGGCGCAGAATGTCATGAGCTGACTCTGGACCGTCGGCGATAACTTCACCACGTTCAACTTTTTCACCTTCGAACACGTTCAGGTTACGCCACTTCGGAATCATCTCTTCGTATGCTTCGCCACCATCAGCAGGCGTGATCACCAGACGACGCTTACCTTTGGTTTCTTTACCGAATGAGATAGTACCGCTGATTTCTGCCAGAATCGCAGGCTCTTTAGGCTTACGGGCTTCAAACAGGTCAGCAACGCGTGGCAGACCACCGGTGATGTCGCGTGTTTTTGACGATTCTTGCGGAATACGTGCAATCGCGTCACCCACGTTGATCTTGGTGTTGTCTTCCAAGTTAACGATTGAGTTACCTGGCAGGAAGTACTGCGCAGGAACATCGGTACCCGGGATAAACAGATCCGCACCATGGTCATCAACCAGACGAATTGCTGGACGCAATTCTTTACCCGCTGATGGACGTTGTGCCACATCCATTACCACGATTGAAGACAGACCGGTCAGTTCGTCGGTTTGACGCTGAATGGTCACACCATCCAACATATCTACGAACTTCACATAACCTGCTACTTCGGTCACGATTGGGTGCGTGTGTGGATCCCAGTTTGCGATGATTTCGCCAGCAGCGATTGCATCGCCATCTTGTTTTTCCAAGATGGTACCGTAAGGTACTTTATAACGTTCTTTCTCACGACCCAGCTCATCGCTGATTGCCAGTTCAGAAGAACGCGATACGATAACCAGTTTGCCATCAACGTTGGTAACGAACTTAGCGTTATGCAGCTTCAAAGTACCGGCGTTCTTAACTTGAACGTTGTTCTCTGCAGATGCTCTCGATGCCGCACCACCGATGTGGAACGTACGCATCGTCAACTGTGTACCTGGTTCACCGATTGACTGTGCTGCAACCACACCGATTGCTTCACCTTGGTTAATCAGGTGACCACGAGCCAAGTCACGACCATAACAGCATGCACACACACCGAAGTCAGTATCACAAGAGATAACTGAACGTACTCTCACTTCGTCGACACTGGCTTCTTCCAGTTTCTTACACCATGCTTCGTCAAGCAGGGTGTTGCGCGGTGCCAATACTTCTTCAGTACCTGGATAGTAGACGTCTTCAGCAACTACACGACCCAGTACACGTTCACGCAATGGTTCAACTACGTCACCACCTTCGATCAGCGGCTTCATCACCAGACCTTCGTGAGTACCACAATCGTCTTCGATGACCACTAAGTCTTGCGCTACGTCTACCAGACGACGTGTCAGGTAACCAGAGTTTGCTGTTTTCAGTGCGGTATCCGCCAGACCTTTACGCGCACCGTGGGTTGAGATGAAGTACTGGAGTACGTTCAAACCTTCACGGAAGTTCGCAACGATTGGGGTTTCGATGATCGAACCGTCTGGTTTCGCCATCAGACCACGCATACCCGCCAACTGACGGATCTGAGCCGCACTACCACGCGCACCTGAGTCAGCCATCATATAGATGCTGTTAAACGATGTTTGTTCTTCCTCTTCACCGTTACGGTTAATTACCGTTTCAGTAGAGAGGTTCTTCATCATCGCTTTCGATACTTTTTCGTTACAGCTTGCCCAGATGTCGATCACTTTGTTGTAGCGTTCGCCGGCGGTCACCAGACCTGATTGGAACTGTTCTTGGATTTCCAATACTTCCGCTTCAGCTTCAGCAACCAGTTTGTATTTCTCTTCTGGGATCTCCATGTCGTTGATACCAACAGAAGAACCAGAAATGGTTGCATAGTAGTAACCGGTGTACATCAGTTGGTCAGCAAAGATAACGGTATCTTTCAGACCCAGCTCGCGGTAACACAAGTTCAGCAGACGAGAAATCTGCTTTTTGCCCATGTTTTGGTTAACCACTTCAAATGGCAAACCAGCAGGCAGAATGGTAGACAACAACGCACGACCTACTGTGGTATCCACAATGCGGCGCACTTGTTGTTTCTGACCATTTTCATCAATCTTGGTTTCGGTGATACGCACTTTAACGCGCGCATGCAGTTCAGCAGCACCTGTTGCATAGGCTTTTTCAGCCTCAGCAACCGAGGCAAATGCCATACCTTCACCTTTACCGTTCACACGTTCGCGGCTCATGTAGTACAAGCCCAAGACCACGTCTTGAGAAGGTACGATGATAGGCTCACCGTTCGCTGGCGACAGGATGTTGTTAGTAGACATCATCAGCGCACGCGCTTCTAACTGTGCTTCCAGTGTCAACGGTACGTGTACCGCCATTTGGTCACCGTCGAAGTCGGCGTTATAGGCCGCACACACCAATGGGTGCAGCTGAATTGCCTTACCTTCAATCAGCACTGGCTCGAACGCTTGGATACCCAAACGGTGCAGTGTTGGTGCACGGTTGAGCATTACTGGATGTTCACGAATCACTTCGTCCAGTACGTCCCAAACTTCTGCCACTTCACGCTCAACCATCTTCTTCGCAGCTTTGATGGTGGTAGCAAGACCACGTGCTTCCAGCTTGCCGTAGATGAATGGTTTGAACAGTTCCAGAGCCATCTTCTTAGGCAGACCACACTGGTGCAGACGCAGGTATGGACCTACGGTAATTACCGAACGGCCTGAGTAGTCAACACGCTTACCGAGCAAGTTCTGACGGAAACGACCTTGCTTACCTTTGATCATATCGGCCAAAGATTTCAGAGGACGCTTGTTAGAACCGGTGATAGCACGACCACGACGACCGTTATCGAGCAGCGCGTCTACAGATTCCTGCAGCATACGCTTTTCGTTGCGAACGATGATATCTGGCGCAGCCAGATCCAACAGACGCTTCAGACGGTTGTTACGGTTGATCACACGACGGTACAAATCGTTCAGATCTGAAGTAGCGAAACGACCACCATCCAACGGCACCAATGGGCGCAGATCAGGTGGCAATACTGGCAATACTTTCAGAATCATCCACTCTGGCTTGTTACCAGAAGTGTAGAAAGCTTCGATCAGCTTCAGACGCTTGGTCACTTTCTTGCGACGTGTTTCTGAGTTGATAGATGGCAGCTCTTCGCGCATCTCTTGGATTTCTTTTTCCAAGTCGATTGCACGCAGCAGTTCAAGTACTGCTTCAGCACCCATCTTCGCTTCGAATTCGTCACCGTACTCTTCAAGAGCATCCAGGTAGTTTTCTTCGGTCAGCATTTGACCGCGTTCCAAGCTTGTCATGCCTGGCTCGATAACTACGTATGATTCGAAATACAGTACGCGTTCGATATCACGCAGGGTCATATCGAGGATCAAACCGATACGGCTTGGCAGTGACTTCAAGAACCAGATGTGCGCTACTGGGCTCGCCAGTTCGATGTGGCCCATACGCTCACGACGAACTTTAGTCTGGGTAACTTCTACGCCACATTTTTCACAGATCACACCGCGGTGTTTCAGGCGCTTGTACTTACCGCACAAACATTCGTAGTCTTTTACTGGACCAAAGATGCGCGCACAGAACAGACCTTCACGCTCAGGCTTGAAGGTACGGTAGTTGATGGTTTCAGGCTTCTTGACTTCACCATATGACCAAGAACGGATCAGATCAGGCGATGCGAGGCCGATCTTGATACCTTCAAATTCTTCGGTCTTACTTTGCTGTTTCAGAAACTTTAATAAGTCTTTCACGTTTCTCTCCTGAAGGAGTTAAACCGGGTGCCTGGGCGAACCAAGGCACCGTACTTTGCCAAATGCAGCAGTGGCTGCGCCTTACTCTTGGTCCAGCTCGATGTTGATACCGAGTGAACGGATTTCCTTCAGCAATACGTTGAAGGATTCAGGCATACCAGGTTGCATCTGGTGGTTGCCATCAACGATGTTCTTGTACATTTGAGTACGACCGTTGACGTCGTCCGACTTAACTGTGAGCATTTCTTGCAGAGTATATGCAGCACCGTATGCTTCCAGTGCCCACACTTCCATCTCCCCGAAACGCTGACCACCGAACTGTGCTTTACCACCAAGCGGCTGCTGAGTAACCAAGCTGTAAGAACCAGTAGAACGCGCGTGCATCTTGTCGTCTACCAAGTGGTTCAGTTTCAGCATGTACATGTAACCCACTGTCACTTTACGTTCGAATGCGTTACCAGTACGGCCGTCATACAGGGTTCTCTGGCCAGAAGTTGGCAAACCTGCCAGTTCCAGCATGGCTTTGATTTCGCTCTCTTCAGCACCATCGAATGCTGGGGTTGCAGTAGGCAGACCCAGTTTCAGATGTTCAGCCAGACGAACAACTTCTTCATCGCTGAAGGAGTCGATGTCAACTTTCTGCTGAATACCTTCACCCAGTGCGTACACTTTCTTGATGTAATCGCGCAGCTCAGCAATGCCACGTTGCTCTTCAAGCAGAGTAGCGATGCAATCACCGATACCTTTAGCAGCAGCACCTAGGTGAACTTCCAATACCTGACCGATGTTCATACGTGAAGGTACACCGAGTGGGTTCAGTACGATATCCACTGGGTTGCCGTTTTCATCGTATGGCATGTCTTCGATTGGACAAATCTTAGAGATAACACCCTTGTTACCGTGACGACCTGCCATCTTGTCACCAGGTTGGATAGTACGTTTAACCGCGAGGTAAACCTTCACGATCTTCAGTACGCCTGGAGCCAAGTCATCACCTTGGGTGATCTTGCGACGTTTGATGTCGAATTTTTTGTCGAAGTCTGCTTTCAGCTCTTCGTGCTGTTCAGCCAGCTGTTCCAGCTCAGTTTGCTTAGTTTCGTCATCGATTACTTGTACCAAGTAGTCTTTACGTGGCATTTCGGCCAACTTAGCTTCACTGAAACCAGCATTCAGCAGCAGGTTACGTGCACGGTCAAACACACCTTCTTCAAGGATCTTGAACTCTTCAGTCAAGTCCTTACGTGCTTGAGCGATATGCATCTCTTCGATTTCAACTGCACGCTTGTCTTTCTCAACGCCATCACGGGTAAATACCTGAACGTCGATAACAGTACCTTTCACAGAGTTAGGTACGCGCAGTGAGCTGTCTTTTACGTCAGACGCTTTTTCACCGAAAATTGCACGCAGCAGTTTTTCTTCTGGAGTCAGCTGAGTTTCACCTTTTGGTGTTACTTTACCTACCAGAATGTCGCCGCCTTTCACTTCAGCACCGATATACACGATGCCTGATTCGTCCAGCTTCGACAGTGCAGATTCACCCACGTTTGGAATATCTGCAGTGATCTCTTCGCTACCCAACTTGGTGTCACGTGCGATACATGACAACTCTTGAATGTGGATGGTGGTAAAACGGTCTTCTTGCGCAACGCGCTCAGAGATCAAAATCGAGTCTTCGAAGTTGTAACCGTTCCAAGGCATGAACGCGATACGCATGTTCTGACCCAGCGCCAAATCACCTAAGTCGGTAGATGGGCCATCAGCCAATACGTCGCCACGCACTACTGGTTCACCTGGTTGGCAGCATGGACGCTGGTTAATACAGGTGTTTTGGTTAGAACGGGTGTACTTGGTCAAGTTGTAGATGTCGATACCTGCTTCACCTGGTTGCAGTTCTTCTTCATTTACTTTAACCACGATACGGCTTGCATCAACGTAATCAACAACACCACCACGTTTTGCAGCCACTACCACGCCTGAGTCAACCGCCAGCGTACGTTCAATACCAGTACCTACCAATGGTTTTTCAGCACGCAGTACAGGTACCGCTTGACGTTGCATGTTCGCACCCATCAATGCACGGTTCGCGTCGTCGTGTTCCAAGAACGGAATCAGTGACGCAGCAACAGAGATAACCTGTTGTGGCGAAACGTCCATATATTGCACGTCAGACACGCGCATAAAGGTAGATTCACCTTTATGACGGCTTGCTACTTGCTCGTCGATGATGCGGCCATTTTCGTCTAAGTCGATGTTCGCCTGAGCGATAACATAACGACCTTCTTCGATGGCAGACAGGTAGTCAACTTCATCAGTTACCACGCCATCAACCACTTTACGGTATGGAGTTTCCAAGAAACCGTAAGCGTTAGTACGTGCGAAGGTAGACAGTGAGTTGATCAAACCAATGTTTGGACCTTCAGGGGTTTCAATTGGACACAAACGACCGTAGTGTGTTGGGTGTACGTCGCGGACTTCGAAGCCTGCGCGTTCACGAGTCAAACCACCTGGGCCCAGTGCAGAAATACGACGCTTGTGCGTTACTTCTGACAACGGGTTGTTTTGGTCCATAAACTGAGACAGCTGTGAAGAACCGAAGAATTCTTTTACTGCCGCAGAGATAGGCTTAGCGTTAATCAGGTCTTGTGGCATCAGTTCGTTCAGGTCGCCCAAAGACAGACGTTCACGTACTGCACGCTCAACACGTACCAGACCTACGCGGAATTGGTTTTCAGCCATTTCGCCTACAGAGCGAATACGACGGTTACCCAAGTGGTCGATATCGTCAACTTCATCAAAACCGTTACGGATTTCGATGATTTTCTTCATTACGGCAACGATATCTTCTTTGGTCAGTACGCCAGTACCTTCGTTCTCGTCAATGTCGAGACGACGGTTGAACTTCATGCGGCCCACTTTAGACAGGTCATAACGCTCTTCAGTGAAGAACAGGTTATGGAACAGCGCTTCGGCTGCGTCTTTGGTTGGTGGCTCGCCTGGGCGCATCATGCGATAGATTTCAACCAACGCTTCCATACGGTTGGTGGTTGAGTCGATACGCAATGTGTCAGCGATGTAAGCACCGTGATCCAACTCGTTGATATACAGCGTGCTGATTTCTTTGATGCCAGCCAATGACAAGTTCGCCAGATCTTCAAGGCTGATTTCGTTGTTAGCGGTCACTAACACTTCGCCAGTATCTGGGTCAATATAGTCTTGTGCAGCGGTTTTACCGACGATGTAATCTACTGGCACTTCCAGTTCAGTCGTGTTGGATTTTTCCAACTGACGGATATGGCGAGCAGTGATACGACGGCCTTTTTCAACCAACAGGTTGCCTTCGCTGTCTTTGATGTCGTAACTGGCGGTTTCACCACGCAGACGCTCTGGCACCAGTTTCATCTGCAGCGAATCTTTCTTGATGCTGAACTCTACGCGATCGAAGAAGATATCCAGGATCTCTTGAGTTGAGTATTCAAGCGCACGCAGAATGATAGTAGCAGGCAGCTTACGACGACGGTCGATACGCACAAACAGCGCATCTTTAGGATCGAATTCGAAATCCAACCATGAACCACGGTAAGGAATAATACGTGCGTTATACAGTACTTTACCTGATGAGTGGGTTTTACCACGGTCGTGGTCGAAGAATACACCTGGAGAACGGTGCAACTGAGATACGATCACACGCTCAGTACCGTTGATAACGAAAGTACCGTTTTCAGTCATCAATGGGATATCACCCATGTAAACTTCTTGCTCTTTGATGTCTTTAACGGTGCCTGCGGCAGCTTCGCGATCAAACAATACCAGACGCAGTTTTACACGCAGCGGAGCTGAATATGTCACGCCACGGATTTGGCATTCTTTAACGTCAAATACAGGCTCGCCGAGCTTGTAGCTAACATATTGAAGTTCAGAATTACCAGAGAAGCTCTTAATTGGGAAAACGCTGCGGAACGCGGCTTCCAAGCCTCGCTCACCGGATGGATCTTGATCGGTGAACTTTTTGAAAGAATCCAACTGGATTGCCAGCAGGTAAGGGATGTCCAATACTTGTGGACGCTTACCAAAGTCTTTGCGAATACGCTTTTTTTCGGAATAGGAGTAAACCATGGGTTTCCTCTGCTTGCGAGATGTGACCAAGACTGAACTAGACTCGTTAAAGTAATTCAGCACGTTTGCCCATCACCGGTTTTAGCAACAACCTAACCAATAATCACTGCTAGGAACTGCCCAATTTACGTATGATTTCACGGTGAAAAAATCATCGGCGCCTACAGCGCAAAAAAGGCCGACGGCTAAAAAACCGTCAGCCTTCACCCAGTTTTGCAACTGGGTGGAGCAAGTTAATATATAACTTACTTGATCTCTACAGAAGCACCAGCTTCTTCGAGTTCTTTCTTCAGCGCTTCAGCTTCTTCTTTAGAAACGCCTTCTTTAACTGCTACTGGAGCTGATTCAGCCATTGCTTTAGCTTCTTTCAGGCCCAGACCAGTTGCGCCGCGAACTGCTTTAATTACAGCTACTTTGTTTTCGCCGTGTGAAGTCATAACTACGTCGAATTCGGTTTTCTCTTCAACAGCAGCAGCTGCATCAGCAGCACCGCCAGCAACTACTGCAGCAGCAGCAGAAACACCGAACTTCTCTTCCATAGCTTCGATCAGTTCAACAACTTCCATTACAGACATAGCTGCAAAGGCTTCAAGGATTTGGTCTTTAGTGATAGACATTAGAAATATTTCCTATTGTTCTGAATTCAATTCTGTTAAGCAGCGAGCTTATAATTAAGCTGCTTCTTGTTTTTGATCGCGCAGCGCGGCCAGTGTACGAACGAACTTGCCAGCTGATGCTTCTTTCATAGTCATCATCAACTGTGCCAGTGCTTCTTCGTAAGTCGGCAGTTTTGCCAAACGATCAATGTCAGCTGCAGGGATGAAATTCCCTTCAAAAGCTGCACCTTTAACTTCGAATAAAGCTTGCTCTTTTGCGAAGTCTTTTAACAGACGCGCTGCAGCACCTGGGTGCTCGTTAGAGAAAGCAATCAAAGTTGGGCCAGTGAACACGTCTACTAGGCACTCAAAAGCAGTACCTTCAACAGCGCGGCGAGCCAGAGTGTTACGTACAACTTTAACGAACACACCGTTAGCACGAGCTGCTTTACGCAGATTGGTCATGGCGCCTACAGTTACGCCGCGGGAATCCGCAACTACTGCAGACAGTGCACCTTTGGCAGCTTCGTTGACTTCAGCAACAATCGCTTTTTTGTCTTCGAGTCTTAATGCCATTAGGCTTACTCCTGGATTCTACCTGGGGTTACCCCCAGCGGTTACCATACTGAAAAACAATCAATGTTTAACAGTTACTTACGGTGCAGATAATCCAGCAGAACTAAATCTATCTGGGGCCTGACACCGTCTACGCAGGAAATTAAGTTACCTTTTGAATAACACCTGCGGTCTTGGACGGAAGCCCGTTATACGGGCTCCAACCCACAAAGTGCGCGCATTATAGGCTAAGGCGCGCACTTTGTAAAAAAATTATGCTGCTGTGGTTTCCAAGCTACCTTGGTCAACTGCAACACCCGCACCCATAGTGGTAGATACGGTAACTTTCTTGATGTACTGGCCTTTAGCTGCAGCAGGTTTTTGCTTCTTCAGAGCAACCAGCAACGCTTCTAGGTTTTCTTTCAGTTTAGCTGGTTCGAAATCAACCTTACCGATAGTGGTGTGGATGATACCGTTTTTGTCGTTGCGGTAACGAACTTGACCAGCTTTAGCGTTTTTAACTGCTTCTGCAACGTTAGGTGTTACAGTGCCAGTTTTAGGGTTAGGCATCAGACCACGTGGGCCTAAGATTTGACCTAATTGACCTACAACGCGCATTGCATCTGGAGAAGCAATTACTACGTCGAAGTTCATTTCACCAGCTTTAACTTGTGCAGCCAGCTCGTCCATACCTACCAATTCAGCGCCTGCTGCTTTAGCAGCTTCAGCGTTAGCACCTTGGGTGAACACTGCAACGCGAACATCACGACCAGTACCGTGTGGCAATACGATTGCACCACGTACGTTTTGGTCTGATTTACGAGGATCAACGCCCAGATTTACAGCAACGTCAACAGATTCAACGAATTTAGCAGTTGCCAGCTCTTTGAGCAGGTTCAGTGCTTCGTTGATTTCGTATGCTTTTGTACCATCCACTTTCTCGCGGATAACGCGCATGCGTTTAGTCAGCTTTGCCATTGTATTAGTCCTCTACTACCAAGCCCATTGAACGCGCAGTACCTTCGATTGAGCGAGTCATCGCTTCAACGTCAGCACCAGTCATGTCAGCAGCTTTCAGTTCAGCGATTTCCTGAACTTTAGCACGCTTGATAGTACCCACTTTTTGAGTGTTAGGACGGCTAGAACCTGATTTCAGGCCAGCTGCTTGTTTCAACAAGAATGAAGCTGGAGGCGTCTTAGTTTCGAAAGTGAATGAGCGATCGCTGTATACAGTGATCACTACAGGGATCGGCATGCCCTTTTCCATTTTTTCTGTACGAGCGTTAAATGCTTTACAGAATTCCATGATGTTCACACCTTTTTGACCCAGAGCTGGACCAACTGGTGGAGATGGGTTTGCAGAGCCCGATTTTACTTGCAGCTTAATATAAGCTTCAATTTTCTTAGCCATGTTACTTTCCTCAGTTTGGGTTCAAACGCTCCGCACAACATGCGCGAGGCTCCCCGAAAACAACGGGTGCGGATTATATAGAAATCAGCACCCGATGCCAAACGGTTATTGCAGTATTTTTAATCAGGCTTTCTCAACCTGATTGAAGTCCAACTCTACTGGAGTAGAGCGACCGAAGATCATCACAGATACCTTCACGCGGCTCTTGTCATAATCCACTTCTTCAACGGTACCGTTAAAGTCGGCGAATGGACCATCGTTCACACGTACCACTTCACCTGGTTCGTAAACCACGCGATGGGTAGGAGATTCGGTAGTTTCTTGCAGACGACGTAAAATCGCCTCAGCTTCCTTATCTGTGATAGGCGCTGGACGGTCAGAGGTACCGCCAATAAAGCCCATCACACGCGGAATGCTCTTCACCAAGTGCCATGATTCGTCGTTCATTTCCATTTGAACCAACACATAGCCTGGGAAGAACTTACGTTCGCTCTTGCGGCGTTGGCCTGCACGCATTTCAACCACTTCTTCAGTAGGTACCAATACCTCGCCGAAATAGTGTTCCATGCCATGCATTTTGATATGTTCAATAAGCGATTTGCAAACGCGGCCTTCGTAGCCAGAAAACGCTTGCACCACATACCATCTTTTTTTCGCTTCTTTCGCTTCAGTCATTCGAATGCCTACACGCCAGTAATCAGATTCACAATTTTCAGCAGTACGGTATCCAAGCCCCACAGCACGAGGCCAAGAATACCGGTCGCAACTAACACGATAAAGGTGGTATTCAACGCTTCTTGACGGGTTGGCCATACAACTTTGCGTACTTCAATGTGGGATTCTTTTGCAAATGCCAGTGCCTGCTGTCCCTTTGCAGTTTGTATTGCCACAAAACCTGCTAAAGCGAATAACACCAATACACCAACGGCACGAATTACAGCACTGACGTCGCTCAGCATGTGGTTACCTACAATAGCCACAGCCAGCAATACAAAAATGATAACCCACTTAAAAATATCCAGAGAATTTCCCTGATTTTCGGTATTTGTTGTCATCGGTTAGTTCCGCTACTTATTACAACTCAAGCTTCTGTAGGCTTTGCCAAAAGAAAACCCACTCTGAGCTTAAAATAGCCTAAGCAGATAAATCTGTTCAGGGCTCAAAAAATCGGCCATAGATTGTATGCTTTATTCTTAGCCTTATCAAGAAGAGCCATCATTGAAGACGCGATCTATAAGGCAGAAAACAGCAAAAGAAAAAGGAAGCCGAAGCTTCCTTTTTCGATTCACTTAATAAATTAAGCGATGATTTTTGCTACCACGCCGGCGCCTACTGTACGGCCACCTTCACGGATTGCAAAACGCAGACCTTCGTCCATCGCGATTGGGCAGATCAGAGTCACTACCATCTTGATGTTGTCGCCTGGCATTACCATCTCTACGCCTTCTGGCAGTTCGATAGTACCGGTCACGTCAGTTGTACGGAAGTAGAACTGTGGACGGTAGCCTTTGAAGAATGGTGTATGACGACCACCTTCTTCTTTTGACAGTACGTATACTTCTGATTCGAACTTGGTGTGTGGAGTGATGGTGCCTGGCTTAGCCAGTACTTGACCACGTTCTACTTCGTCACGCTTAGTACCACGTAACAGAACACCTACGTTCTCACCTGCACGACCTTCGTCAAGCAGTTTGCGGAACATTTCAACACCAGTACAGGTTGTCTTAGTAGTGTCATGGATACCCACGATTTCTACTTCGTTACCTACGTTGATGATACCGCGTTCAACACGGCCTGTTACTACTGTACCACGACCAGAGATTGAGAATACGTCTTCGATTGGCAGCAGGAATGGCTTCTCGATATCACGTACTGGCTCAGGAATGTATGAATCCAGTGCTTCAGCCAATTCAATGATTTTCGCTTCCCACTGAGCTTCGCCTTCCAGCGCTTTCAGTGCTGAACCTTGGATAACCGGTAAGTCATCACCTGGGAAGTCGTATTCAGACAGCAGTTCACGAACTTCCATCTCTACCAGTTCCAACAGCTCTTCATCGTCTACCATGTCACATTTGTTCATGAATACGATGATGAATGGTACACCTACCTGACGTGACAACAGGATGTGCTCACGTGTTTGTGGCATTGGACCGTCGGTCGCTGCTACTACCAATACCGCGCCGTCCATCTGTGCAGCACCAGTGATCATGTTTTTAACATAGTCAGCGTGGCCTGGGCAGTCTACGTGGGCGTAGTGGCGTGTTGGAGTATCGTATTCGATGTGAGAGGTATTGATGGTAATACCGCGCTCACGCTCTTCTGGTGCGTTATCAATTTGTGCGAAGCCTTTAGCTTCACCACCGTAGGTCTTCGCCAGTACAGTTGAGATAGCAGCAGTCAGAGTGGTTTTACCATGGTCCACGTGACCGATGGTGCCCACGTTAACGTGGGGTTTTGAACGTTCAAATTTAGCTTTAGACATGGTATAGCCTCAATCTACGATTGTTTAGTGGTGAAACCATTACATAATGAAAAAGTCCGGCGCTATTAGTGCGTCGAACGTATCAATTTAACTGGTACCAGGCAATATATCTAGACTTAGGGGAGCTGGTGCTGATACCCAGAATCGAACTGGGGACCTCATCCTTACCAAGGATGCGCTCTACCGACTGAGCCATATCAGCATAATTGGAGCGGGCAGCGGGAATCGAACCCGCGTTATCAGCTTGGAAGGCTGGAGTAATACCATTATACGATGCCCGCGCAACCTAACCTAGGCTACCTAATACCATTAGGAAAATGGTGGAGGGAGAAGGATTCGAACCTTCGAAGGCGGAGCCGTCAGATTTACAGTCTGATCCCTTTGGCCACTCGGGAACCCCTCCAATTTTTACTTTTTAAATGGTGCCGGCACCAAGAGTCGAACTCGGGACCTACTGATTACAAGTCAGTTGCTCTACCAACTGAGCTATGCCGGCATTCATTTCGGTAGCGGATATTAGGTAAATGTGGCTTGGAGTGCAACATAAAATTGGCAATTTTTGAAAAAATTCACTCAAGCGCCGTTTTTTTGGTCTAAGTATTGCGATACTCGGTTAACGGCCAAGTATTACAACGAAATCACCCGGCATGAGTCACTGATTAATCCTAGTGAAATCATTTTTTTATTGTCCTGTCATAAAACTTTAGTGTACGGTGCGATCCCTTGGCTTGGGGGAATTTTTGATGTCTCAATTGAACACCATACAAAAAGCGCTTTATATGCCGTTTGACCGCGATTCTTGGTCGAAGCTGCGTAATTCGGTACCTCTAACGCTGTCAGAGGCCGATTTGGCAGAACTTAGAGGCATTAATGAACGTGTTTCCCTTGATGAAGTGACCGACATCTATCTGCCGCTAAGCCGCCTACTGAACCTGATTATCAAGAACCAACAGCAACGTAGTGTGGTGCTGAATCAGTTTCTCGGTCAACAGCCGGCATCAAGCCCCTACATTATTAGTATTGCGGGCAGTGTTGCTGTCGGTAAAAGTACCACCGCGCGTATCATGCAAGCGCTGCTGAGTCATTGGCCCGAGCATCCCAAGGTTGACTTAATCACTACCGATGGCTTTTTGTATCCACTCGATGAATTGAAGAAGCGCAACCTGCTTGATCGCAAAGGGTTTCCTGAAAGCTATGACACCAAGTTGTTGGTCGATTTCATTTCGGCGATTAAATCGGGCGAAGAAGAGGTCGATGCGCCGCTCTACTCCCACATCATCTACGATCGCTTGCCAGAAGTGTTGAAAGTGCGTCAGCCCGATATCGTGATTTTAGAAGGGTTGAATGTGTTACAGACCGAACTAGACTCGCCTAAAAGTCGGTTTGTGTCTGACTTTGTTGATTTCTCCATCTATGTTGATGCCGATGAGGATAATCTACGCCAGTGGTATGTAGAGCGTTTCCTGCAATTTCGTGATAGCGCCTTTGCCGATCCGCGCTCCTACTTCAAACATTTTGCTAATCTGACCGATGCGCAAGCCACCAGCATGGCGACTGATATTTGGGACAGCATCAACGGCCCCAACTTAACGAAAAATATTCTGCCTACCCGCGAACGGGCACACCTGATTTTGAAAAAAGGTGCGCACCATTCGATGGAGCAAGTACTGCTGCGCAAGTAGCCACTTAGGACTTTCTCAGGGTAATTTCACCGCCGACAAATTGCTGTACTCCGTCGGCGGTTGCTAACAACACCCCGCCCTGCTCATCAATTCCTTGATACTCACCGCTAATCACAATGTCACCCAGCTGCAGAATCACCTGCTGGCCCTGATAGATGTCGGCAGCGTTCCAACGACTTTGGAACGCACTCAAGCCTTGCAGTTCAAACAAGCGCAGATCATCCAATAGTTGTTGATAGAGCGCTAAGGTCAGTGCCGTTTTATCCGGTGACACTTGCAGCTGCTGCAGGTCACTCCACGGCTGGTCAATTAATTCACCCTGTGCGGCGGGCATGGCTATATTAACGCCAATACCAATCACCACGTTACAGCCACTGTCGGCAGTACCGCTCATTTCAATCAATACCCCAGCCAACTTGCGCCCTTCAAGATAGATGTCGTTAGGCCATTTCACGCCAATCTCGTTCGCGCCAAACTTCGCCAAAACTGAGACTAAGCTACAAGCAACCACTAAGCTCAAGCCCATGGTTTGCGCCATCCCTTGGGCAAAATGCCAATGCATCGAAAAATACAGATGACTGCCGTATGGGCTTTGCCATTTGCGGCCGCGACGACCACGGCCTGCCGACTGATACTCAGCTACGCAGATATCACCACTTTGTAGTTCATCGCTGTGTTGCAGCATAAAGGCGTTGGTGCTGTCGATTTCATCAAAGTAGAAACAGCGGTTATGGCAAGCATCAACAAGTTTGGTGCTATCCACCAGCGACAGCGGGCTAAACAGTTTATAGCCGCGTCCTTTGACACTGCCAATATCAAGGCCATACTCACTCAGCGCAGAAATCTGCTTGCCCACCGCAGCGCGGCTAATCCCGAGAATGTCGGCAATATGCTCACCCGAGACAAACTCACCGCTGTTAAGCGCGGTTAAAATTGCGCGTTTACGCTGCCATTGCGTTGTCATTGTGCGTTGCTCCATTCGCCATGTGCCCCATAGGCACGCGGTTCCATTACCAGTGTTACCCCAAAGGCGGTTTTAACTCGATTAATAATATCTTGTGCCAATGCCAACACATCGTTGCTTGTGGCGTTTCCCCGATTAATCAGCACCAGCGCTTGTTGCTGATGTACCGCTGCGCCACCAATGCCGTGACCTTTCAGCCCCAGCGCATCAATCAACCACCCAGCAGCCAACTTCACTTGGCCGTTCGGTTGCGTATAACCGACGATCTGCGGATATTGCTGCTTCAGCGCGGTGAAATGCGCTGCCGAAACGCGCGGATTTTCAAAAAATGAACCGACATTGCCGGTTACGGCTGGATCAGGTAACTTCTGGCGCCGAACATGGCACACCATCTCAAAAATCGCTTGGCTATCTGCATCTTCTCCCAAGTTTTGCAGTGGACCATAACTCAGGTTAGCTTGCCATACTTTGGCCAGTAGAATGCCCACTTGCAACACCACAGCTTTGGCGCGTAATTGGCGTTTAAAGATGGAATCCCGATAGGCAAATTGGCACTCATCATGGTTCAGCCTGACGATCTCACCACTGCTCAGATCAAGATATTCCACCCAATCGCAAACCGAATCGAACTCAACCCCATAGGCACCAATATTCTGAATTGGCGCGGCGCCAACCGTCCCGGGAATGAGTGCGAGGTTTTCCAGCCCAGGGAGCTTGTGCTCTAAGCAATAGGCCACCAGCCCGTGCCAAGATTCACCGGCTGCCACGTTCAAGTAGTAGTACTGTTCATCTTCGGTGCAAGTAATGCCTTGAGTTTCCACTTTGATGACAGTGCCTAAGTAGTCCTCAAGCAGCAGAATATTACTGCCGCCTCCAAGGATCAGCGCGGGCACTGTGTCGTGCGCATGGGCAATGCAGGCATCGATTAACTGCTGCCGCGTTGTGGCGCGGATCAGCTGCTGGCAGTTTGCCGCGAGGCCAAAGGTATTGAAGCAGGCAAGAGATTCTGTGGGCAACGACATTCAGCAATTCAAACTAAGCAAAGAATGGCGCTATTGTACTCGGCTGCCACCAGAATAACAGCGTGGTACTTTTTAGCTGCTAACCCCACAGCGGCCATCAACTGACCGCCGTGAGTAGCTTGACAGCGTTACTGACTCAGCTTTGGCTGCTTGGCATAATCATCCGCGGCTTTCAGCACGCGTAAGGCGTTGAGCCCCCAGATGTCGGCCAAGTCTTGTTTGCTGTAACCTTCATTCAGCAAACGCTGGGTGATTTTGGGTAAGCTAGACACATCCATCATGCCTTCAACGCCACCGCCGCCATCCCAATCAGCGCCGATCCCCACATGCTTAGGGCCAACCACTTTTAGCGTATGTAGAAAGTGCTCCATGTAATCTTCAAAGGTGGCGCTCACCGCAGGATAGTCATGTTCTATTTTACGTCGCAGTTGCTGCATTTTTTCATAATGCGCGGCATCTGCTTCGCCGTTCGACTCATGCATCATGGCGATAAACCCTTTGAATGCCTCACTGCGTTTAGGATTATCAGGCAATTTTTTCAAATAAGAGCTGTATGCGTTCATCTGAATCACACCGCCGCTCGCAGCCAGCTGCTTAAGTAATTCATCATCCACGTTGCGCGGATGGTCGTAGACCGCTTTGCTGCCTGAGTGCGATAGCATGATCGGCGTTTTCGACAGCCGCATCATGTCCTTGACGGTTGCATCACCGGCGTGAGAGCCATCTAACACAATCCCTAACCGGTTGGCTTCAGCAACAAACTGCTCACCGAGCGGTGATAACCCGCCCCATTTTGGGCCATCGGGGTCGGTGGAGCTATCGCCGAGTTGGTTATTTTTGAAATGCACCGGCCCCGCCATACGCACGCCGAGCTTGTAAAAAGTTTCCAACAGGCTGATGTCATTCCCAAGCGGATAAGCATTTTCGATGCTCATGTACACCACATGTTTGCCCGCGGCTTTAATTGCTGCTGCTTGATCGGCATCGGTAGCAAACGCAAATGTCTTAGGGTGCTCAGATACCATAGTGTGAATCGCCAACGCACGTAATATCGCGGTGTCACGACTTTGCTGGTAGCCCTTTTCCGTCAGCGGGCCTTGGCTCGAATAAATGGCCCAGAAACCACCATCTAACACCCCATCCTGCATGCGCGGCACATCGACCTGATTAAAGTCGTGGTCGTAGCTATGACGCGCCATGATATCGAATCCGGGCTGTACCAAATTTGCTGGAGTATCGAGGTGTGTGTCGAGCGTCAGTAAACTTTGCTGGATCTCGATCGCTTGTTGGAGACTCACTTCGGCGTTCACTGTGGCAGTGAAAGCCATTCCCATTAATAGGCTCAGACTCACGGCAATTTGGCTTTTCTTACGGCGTAACAACATTCAACCTCCGCTGCGGCTCATGGCGTATTAACCATGACTATCCATTTGATTGTTTTTTAGATTTGTAACCTTGGTTAAATTCAAACTTCATACCAGCTTGGACATTTAGCCGTGAAAGCATAATGAGTCGCAGCAAACGGCCAGCGGTTGCTGATTACAGCCAAGCTCATACCAGTTCAACCTCTCAATCGCCTAGTGAAATATATGCGGAGTTGCACCAAGAGCGACGAACAGCGCACCAAACTAAGGAGTTGGCTGCATTATTCAGCAGTCATCTGCCGCACCAGTTAGCCAATCTAACTTGCAGCAACAGCACAAAGAAAAACCGCCAAGGAATTGCTCCTCAGCGGTTGTTCGCGCAATCACTCAACGGAATTGAGACTATTTTAAGAACGGCAGATCCAGTTGATGCTTTTTGGCACAAGCGATAGCCGATTCATAGCCCGCATCGGCATGACGCATCACCCCAGTTGCCGGGTCATTCCACAACACCCGTCCAACGCGTTTCGCCGCAGCCTCAGTGCCATCGCACACTATCACTACTCCAGAATGTTGGCTAAAGCCCATGCCGACACCACCACCGTGATGCAGCGACACCCAAGTCGCACCACCAGCAGTGTTAAGCAGTGCGTTGAGTAATGGCCAATCCGAAACGGCATCTGAGCCATCTTTCATCGCTTCAGTTTCGCGGTTAGGGCTGGCCACCGAGCCACTGTCAAGATGATCGCGGCCAATCACGATTGGAGCTTTCAGTTCACCCTTGGCATACATCTCGTTAAAGGCCAAACCTAAACGATGGCGATCACCAAGCCCCACCCAACAGATGCGTGATGGCAACCCTTGGAAACTAATCCGTTGCTGCGCCATATCGAGCCAGTTATGCAGCGCTTTATCATCCGGCAGCAACTCTTTTACTTTGGCATCGGTTTTATAGATATCTTCTGGATCACCAGACAGTGCCACCCAACGGAATGGCCCCACTCCTTCACAGAAGCGTGGACGAATATACGCAGGTACAAAACCCGGGAAATCAAACGCATGCGCAACGCCTTGGTCAAACGCCATCTGGCGAATATTGTTGCCATAATCAAAGGTTGGGATCCCCTGGGCGTTGAATGCCAGCATGGCTTCTACGTGTTTAGCCATTGAGGCTTTCGCGGCGGCGGCGACTTCTTCCGGTGCAGATTTACGTTTTTCCTGCCATTCGGCCATGCTCCAGCCCGCCGGCAAATAACCATTGACCGGATCATGTGCTGAGGTTTGGTCAGTGACCATATCCGGCTTAATACCGCGCTTGATCATCTCTGGCAGCACTTCTGCGGTGTTACCCAACAAGCCCACTGATACCGCTTTACCCTCTTTGTGTGCTGCGTCGATGATTGCTAAGGCCTCATCCAGCGTATCGGCTTTCTGATCCAGATAGCGGGTTTTTAAGCGCATTTCGATACGGGTTGGATCGCACTCCACGGCCAGCATTGACGCGCCAGCCATCGTCGCCGCCAACGGCTGCGCACCGCCCATGCCGCCTAAGCCACCGGTCAAAATCCAACGGCCTTGCAAATTGCCACCAAAATGCTGGCGTCCGGCTTCAACAAAGGTTTCATACGTCCCTTGCACAATCCCCTGCGAGCCGATGTAAATCCAAGAGCCAGCCGTCATCTGGCCATACATCATCAGCCCTTTTTTATCGAGCTCATTAAAGTGTTCCCAGTTGGCCCAATGCGGCACGAGGTTTGAGTTGGCGATCAACACTCGTGGCGCATCGGCGTGAGTTTGAAAAATCCCCACAGGCTTACCCGATTGCACTAGCAAGGTTTGATCATCTTCCAAACGGGTTAACGCATCGACAATCTGATCAAAGCATTCCCAGTTACGGGCAGCGCGGCCGATGCCACCGTAAACCACCAGCTCTTCAGGACGCTCGGCCACTTCTGGGTCGAGGTTATTCATCAACATGCGCAGTGGCGCTTCGGTTAACCAGCTTTTGGCGGTGAGTTGCGTACCTGTAGCGGCACGCACAGTACGTGCTTGACTCATTTGACTTCCTCAGATTTGGCCCAGGCTAACAACTGGGTAAATAATGTCTGTAATTGATGTTGCAGCGCAGTGGCGCGCACAACTGAAAAGGGTACAGGGGTGACGCATTCAAGCTCATCCATATAGCAGCGTTGGGCAATCTCAAGCTGCAAACCATGAATCTGTGCGGCAGGCTGGCCGTAGTGGCGAGTGATCCAGCCCCCTTTGAAACGGCCATTGTGGACAAAGCCAAACTCACTGCTGGCCAGTACTTGCTCGGCCAGCTCAGCGAGTTCAGCGCTACAACTTTGGCGATCATTGCTGCCTAGATTCAGCCCCGGTAATTCACCATCAAACAAGCGAGGGCAGACAGAACGAATCGAATGCGCATCAAAGATCACTATCTGTGGATGAAGCTGGCGTAGCCGTGCTAATTCATCTCTCAGCGCTTGATGATACGGCTCAAAGTAAAGTGCTTTACGTCGGGCAATCTCTTCTGCCGTTAACGCTGCGGAATATAACGCTTCGCCCGCAAAACTGGTGGATGGACATAATTCGGTAGTCGCCTGCCCCGGATACAGTGATTGCCCCGAAGGATCGCGATTCATATCGATAGCGATCCGGGAGATATCGGTTTTCACAATGGTGATATCCCATTCAGCGGCAAACGCATACAACTCAGGGATATACCAATCAGTATCAGCCAACGCCTGCACCACCGAACATTGCAGCTGTGCGGCGATATCTTGCGGGATCACAGTGCCAGCATGGGGAATACTCAGCAGCAATGGCGCATGACCACGTTTGACCGTCAACCAATTTGGGCTCATTCGCTTAGCTCCAGAGTTGTGGCGCCAACTGACACATTTGAGCCAATACGCCGCTATGCACCAATCCATTCGCTTCGGCGATGTCTTTGGCCATATAGCGATCATCGGTCAGCATCGGCACGGTTTCACGTAAACGAACCCGCACTTGCTCCAGCAATGGGCTCGTTGGCAAACCACCGTGAAGGTCAATCCCTTGGGTGGCCACCAGCAATTCAATCGCCAGCACATTTTCCACGTTATGCGCCATCGCAGTTAAGCGTCGAGCACCATGCGCCGCCATCGACACATGGTCTTCTTGGTTGGCACTAGTTGGAATGGAGTCAACACTCGCAGGAAACGCCGACTGTTTGTTTTCAGATACCAACGCCGCCGCAGTCACCTGTGGGATCATGAAGCCAGAATTGAGCCCGGGTTTTGGAGTAAGAAACGCAGGCAAACCGGACAACGCCGGATCCACCAGCATGGCGATACGACGTTCACTCAGCGAGCCAATTTCACATATCGCCATCGCAATCATGTCTGCCGCAAACGCGACCGGCTCGGCATGGAAGTTACCACCTGAAAGAGCTTCATCTGTATCGCTGAAGATCAATGGGTTATCAGAAACACCGTTGGCTTCAGTCACTAAGGTGAATTCCGCTTGCCCCAACAAATCAAACACCGCGCCCATCACTTGTGGCTGACAGCGTAAACAGTACGGGTCTTGTACCTTTTCACAGGCAAGGTGCGAGTCGCGGATCTTGCTGCCTTCCAGCAGTTGCAGCAGTTTCTCAGCCACCATTTGCTGACCCAGATGGCCGCGCAATTGGTGAATACGAGCATCCATCGGCGCCGTTGAACCTTTCGCGGCATCGGTAGATAAAGCACCGGTGATCAGCGCATTGGCAAAGGCATTTTGCGCCTTGAACAGGCCAGTAAGCGCTTGAGCGGTTGAATATTGAGTACCGTTTAGCAGTGCCAAGCCTTCTTTCGGGCCGAGGCTTAACGGCGTTAAACCGGCAGATGCCAGTGCTATCTCGGTACTGACACGCTCACCTTGATAAAACACTTCGCCATAGCCAATCAGCGCCAAGGTCATATGCGACAAGGGCGCGAGGTCGCCCGATGCGCCTACAGAGCCTTGGCAAGGCACGACCGGCACTATGTCATGCGCAAAGAAATCTTCTAGCAATTTAACCGTTGCCAGCTGCACACCAGAGGCCCCATGACCCAGGCTGGCAAGTTTCAATGCCATCATTAAACGCACTACGGCGGCGCTGGCGGGCTCACCCACGCCAGAGGAATGCGATAACACAATGTTGTGTTGCAGCTGTGCTAACTCATCATCTGCAATGCGCACGTTGGCCAGTTTGCCAAAGCCGGTGTTGACGCCATAAACAGGGGCACCTTTAGCGATAATGCGTTGTACGGCAGCCGCTGAGGCTTCCACTAACGGATAAGCTGATGTTGCCAATTTTACCGCTGCGCCATTGGCGATCTGTTGCCATTGTTGCAGGGTAACGTGGCCGGGGGTAAGAATAACTTCAGGTTGACTCATGGCCTCTCCAGACTCTTCGATAAAGTGGGTTAAAACCCATCTGATAAATAATTTCTGCTGGACGCTCAGCGTCCCAGATCGCTAAGTCGCAATACTTGCCTACTTCGAGCGATCCAATTTCTGTCGCTTGGCCTAACGCCTTGGCGGCATGAATAGTCATGCCACTAAAGGCTTCTGCCACGGTTAAACCAAATAAAGTACACGCAAAATGCATGGCTAACTGGGGGGATGTCAGCGGTGAAGTGCCGGGGTTGGCATCGGTTGCCACCGCGATTGGCACCCCGTATTGGCGTAGCAGCGCAACAGGGGGACGTTGCTGCTCGCGCAAACAATAAAACGCACCGGGCAGTAACACCGCCACAGTGCCACTAGCTGCCATCGCAGCCACCGCGGCATCATCAGCGTATTCGAGGTGATCGGCCGACAAGGCTCGATACTGAGCCGCAACTTGCACCCCGCCATCATTTGATAGCTGCGCCGCATGCAGTTTTACCGCAATACCTCGCTGCTTTGCGCTGCTGAAGATGCGAGCGATTTGCGGCGGGGTAAACGCAATATGTTCACAAAAGCCATCAATCGCATCGACTTTGCCAGCGGCAATAGCGGCAGGGATGAGTTCATCACAGACAAAGCTGACGTAGCCTTCGGGATCGGCTTTATATTCCGGCGGCACCACATGAGCTGCCAGTAAGGTGGGCGAAATGCTGACTAGCCGATGGGAGCTCAGCTCACGCGCGACCTCCAGTTGTTTCAACTCACTTTCAAGGCTTTGGCCGTAACCAGATTTGACCTCGACTGTGGTTACCCCTTCTGCCAATAGCCGATCAAGCCGCGGCAAGCTTTGCTGCAATAACTCGTCGGCACTAGCAGCGCGGGTGGCCTTTAGCGTAGATGCGATACCACCGCCAGCGTTGGCAATGTCAGCGTAGTTGGCGCCCGCTAAGCGCAACTCAAACTCATGAGCACGGTTACCGGCATACACCAGATGGGTATGGCAATCGATCAACCCAGGAGTGACCAGTCGACCTTGCAGATCAACCACTCGCTCTGCCTGATAAGCGGCCAACAGACGTTCGCTGCTATCCAAGGCGACGATTTTGCCATCGCGCATGGCAATCGCAGCATTATCGGTCACCGCCAACGGTTCTGCGGGATTGGCTAAGGTAGCGACTCGGCAATTAAACCAAATTTTGTCGACCTTAATGATTGTTTTGGAGCTATTCATGGGGGCAGCTCTTCTTGTCACAATTTATACAATAGATCTATCACGAGATAATATGTATATGCAAATAAATAAATTGTCACTTTTGAAACGGCTAATTCTGGTGCCTTTTGGTTGTTTTTTCATACACACCCCGTTATAAAGGCTAAGACAACAATAAGAAACACCTATAAAAACATAATATGTATATAATTATTTCGACTGAAGGAATGGAACATGAATGCAGTGGTCATCGCAGTAGCCGTTATGCTGCTTTTAAGTCTAGTCAGAGTTCATGTGGTTATCGCGCTGATCGTCGCCACCTTGATTGGCGGTCTATTGGGTGGGCTCAGCATTGAAGCCACCATTAATGCCTTTAACACCGGCTTAGGCGATGGCGCACCGGTCGCACTGTCTTATGCTTTGCTCGGTGCTTTTGCGGTAGCCATTAGTAAATCAGGCATTGCCAATCTGCTGGCCGATAAGCTGCTGGGGGCAATTGGTAGTCGCAATGGTCAAGGGCAGCAATCACTCAAATGGCTGTTATTGGGCACATTAATGGTGATGGCGCTGTGTTCTCAAAACCTGCTGCCGATCCACATCGCCTTTATTCCACTGGTTGTACCGCCATTACTCTTGGTATTTCAAAAACTGAATCTTGATCGCCGCGCTATTGCCTGCGTGATCACTTTCGGTTTGGTCACCCCTTACATGCTGTTGCCAGTGGGGTTTGGTGCGATTTACTTAAACAATATCTTGCTGCCAAACGTGGCTAATAGCGGTGGCAACATCGACCATATCAATGTGAGCTATGCCATGGCGCTGCCCGCGGTTGGGATGGTGCTGGGGGTGCTGATCGCTGTGTTGTTTTCCTATCGTAAGCCACGACACTATGAAGCCAGCAAAATCGCCAAGGCCGAGCACACGGAGACCAAACCGACACCAAAAGCGATTGCCATTGCTGCAGCGGCTGTGGTGATAGCCTTTGTGGTGCAGCTGCTGAGCGACTCGATGGTGCTGGGAGCCTTGATTGGCTTTGTTATGTTTAGCGTCAGTGGCGTGGTGCGCTGGAAAGAAGCCGATGACCTGTTCACCGATGGGATGAAGATGATGGCCAGTGTGGGCTTTATCATGATTGCCGCGTCAGGGTTTGCCGCCGTAATGCGTGAAACCGGAGAAATCAACAGCTTAGTGAACAGCGTAGCAGCGACCATAGATGGTAGCCAAGCATTGGGCGCCTTGCTCATCCTATTTGTCGGCTTGGTGGTGACCATGGGGGTGGGTTCATCGTTTTCTACCGTGCCGATTGTCGCCGCGATTTTTGTGCCTTTAGCGGTGCAATTAGGCTTTAGCGATATGGCGATTGTGTGTTTGGTGGGCACTGCTGGCGCCTTGGGGGATGCGGGTTCGCCGGCGTCAGACTCAACCCTTGGCCCTACTGCTGGCTTAAACGTTGACGGGCAGCATAGCCATATTTGGGACACGGTCGTGCCCACCTTCCTGCACTACAACATTCCGTTATTAGTTTTCGGCTGGATTGCCGCGATGGTGCTTTAAGCACCATCAACCGCCAACGCTGGCGCGCTTAACCAAAGGAAGGGGAAAAACGTGCCACCAGATTGTAGGCATCGCCTGGGAATAACTGCCGCACGTAGGTGATGCCTTCACCACCACGCCAAGTTTGCCGTTCTAACAGCAAACAGGCAGTGCCGACTTCAATGCCCAACTGCTCCGCCTGAGTTTCATCCGCTGAGATAGCAGAAATGCGATGCTGCGCCTTAGTCCAGGCTACATGCTCAATCAACCAATGGCCGGGTGAGACGTCTTCAAAGGTGATCCCCTCCGCTTCTGGCACCGCATTTAGGTTAATTAAGCGCGATTCCAGCGCAAATGGACGATTACTGGCAAGATGCAAACAACGCAACGCCAACAAAGGCGTATCGGCGCCAAGCTCCATCTCTTCCGGCTTACGCTTTTGCGCGTAACGGCGTTTACGAGATAACAGCTCAAAGCCATAGGGCTGACCGCGACCAGTAATTTCAGATTGAATGTCAGGAATTTCCAGTACTACTGACTGGATTTTCGGGCGCGCCACAAACGATCCCGCGCGGCGGCGGCGATGGATTAACCCTTCATCCACCAAGGCGGTAATCGCTTTATTTACCGTCATGCGCGAGCAGCCGTAGATCTCCACCAACTCGTGCTCAAACGGAATTTTGTAGCCAGGCGGCCATTCGCCGGACAAGATTTTCTGTTCAAAGTCGGAGCAGATACGGCTATGCAGGGTTTGCGTATCCTTGCCAGTGGTGCTCGGCTTAGCTGCTGTCATTAGCGTAAAATCCTTGTCAAAGTTTGCGCGAATTGCTGTTCAATCTGTGCTCTTAAGGGATGTTGGCCATGCTCAACTACTTGCACGCCGTTTACCCACACATTATCAATCAACTTGTTCGCTGCGCAAAAGATCAAATTATTCAGTACATTCTGTGGCGCAAAGAGTGCTGCGGTTTGCTGTTGTGGTGATAGTGACACCATATCGGCGGCAGCTCCAACCACGAGTCCAGCTTCCACACCCAGCGCTTGTGCCCCACCAGCAACAGCGGCCTGCCACAAGCTATCGCCGGTCGCACTATTCGGCGTCAGTGTCGCCACGTTACGGCTTTGGTTTGCTAACCGTTGCCCATATTCCAGCAGACGCAGCTCTTCAATAGCATCGACACAAACATTGGAGTCAGAGCCAATGCCGTAACGCCCTGCATTGGCGATAAACTCGGGTAATGGGAAGATGCCATCACCTAAATTCGCTTCAGTGATCGGGCATAAACCCGCCACCACGCCCGCGTGCTGCATAGCAGCAACTTCTGCAGCGGTCACATGGGTGGCATGCACCAAACACCAACGGCGATCTAACGCCACATGCTGCGTTAGCCATTCCACTGGGCGCATTCCCGACCACGCCAAACAGGCATCGACCTCTTTTTGCTGTTCGGCAATATGGATATGCAGTGGGCCATCATTGAATGACAATAAGCTGTTCAGTTCGTCAGCGGTAACCGCACGTAAACTATGGGGTGCCATACCGAGCACGCTGCCAGCTTGTGCTGCAATGGCCGGGCGTAACTGTTCAATCAGCGCGTGATAGCTATCTAAGCTATGAATAAAGCGAGCTTGTCCGGCTTCAGGGGCTAAACCACCAAAGCCTGCGTGCGCGTAAAACACTGGCAACAGACTGATATTCAAGCCAGTCTGCTTCGCTGCATCCAACAGTTGCAGACTCATTTCGGCGGGGTTTTGATAGTGCTGCCCCGCAAAGCCGTGGTGCAGATAATGAAACTCGCCAACACGGGTAAAACCTGACTCCAGCATCTCGATATAGGCCATACTGGCTATAGCATGCAGATCGTCAGGGGTGAGCACTTCTAAAAAGCGGTACATCACCTCGCGCCAAGTCCAAAAACTGTCGGCGGTAGTGCCGCGGTTTTCAGCCAATCCTGCCATACCACGCTGAAACGCATGGCTGTGCAAGTTGGGCATTCCCGGCAATAGCGCAGCAACCACCACATCTGCGGCTTGCTGAGTTGCATTGCGTTCAATCGCACTGATCACGCCATCGGTGACTGTCAGCCTTACCTGGCTGCACCAACCATCAGCTAATAGCGCGTTATTGGCAAAAAACGTCTGATTTTTCATGCAATATTTCCATTAGCTGCGAAGAGAGAGGACTGACGCCGAATAGATAAATATATTGTATAGATATATTTATTTTTTTAAAAGAAAAGGCACTACGAAACTCACAATCAAAGACTGTAAGCCGCGTAATGCCTAATTGAAGATGCGGGTTAGTGCTTAACGATACAGGGTATTAAACACAAACTTGTAGGTACCGTGCGACTGACCACGCCATTGGGGTTGGAAGCCAAACAGGTACACATCACCGTCACCGTATTTCACTTTAACCGCCGCCGCTTTGCCGTTAATCGCTTCAGGATGGAGTAACACCCCACTCAACAACGGATTACCAGCTTTAGGGTACGACGCCAAGATTTCACCTTCAAAGCCCGGCAAAGTGGTAAATGCCGGCCCATGAGAGAACATGGCCACTGGTGAAGCCGCTAAGCCCCCGAGCGAAGCTGTATCGGCCGTTGGATTCAGCTCCAATGACAACAGCGCGCCAGAGCAGTAGAACACATCACTGCCAACGCCTTCCAGCACGTTTGTCACCGGCAAGCCCAACACCTTAATGGCAGCAGATGATGCGTTGTTAAACGCCACCAGACGACCACCACGCGCGACAAAGTCACGCAATGCCTGTGCCCCCGCTCCACCAATACCACCTTGATATTGTTCAGGGACTGGGTCGATCTTAGCGCCGCCGTTACGCGCCCACCAAGCATCGTCTTTCGCGCCACTAAAACCATTCATCAACCAATCTAGGTTGATGTCTGGCACGATGATCACATCGACTTTATCGAGCAGGTTACCCGCTTGCACATCAGCGTTATGCAAGGTGGTCAATGGGAACTGATACTGCTCCATCAACCAGCGCGTCCAGCCTTCATCCATTGAAGGCTTCCACGGTCGATACAAGCCCACACGCCCCGCCGTTAATTTATCCGCTTGTGGCATTTTGCTCGTCGCAGTTACCGCCACTTTGACCGATTTCGCCCACCCATCAACTTGCGCTTTGTCTGCCCCACTAATAAAGAAACTAGGGTCTTTATCTTTGTCTGCTTGCACCACTGTGGCTCCAGCAGCCAGTGCGAGGTTCACCAGTTTATAAGCCGCGTTTTCAGATTTGGACACCACGAACACATCACCACGGCCGCTCACCCCAGCAGGGAGTTCCACTGACTTAATCGCTTTCAGACGAGATTTTTGCGTGTCGGTCAGCGGCGCGGTTATCGCAACGCTATCAACGCCCATCTGCAACGGCAACGTCCAACCTGTTGTATCGTATGGCAAGTTTTCCGGCAGACCATCTTTATCCAAGAATGACGCTGGATACTGCTGTTTTTCAAACAGCTCTTGTACTAAACCAGCATAGGGTTGATCCATTGGAATGACCCAAGAATCGGCTGGATAACGAGTGCCATTCAACTCAGTGGTTTTCTGCAGCTGATACACGTCGATCTGCTGCTTCAGCAGAATATCCACCAAAGCTCCGGCTTCTGAGAGATCATGCTGTTCGGCTGAAATCACATAAGCAAACGGCCCTTCATTTTTGTAGCGGGCAATGGTGTTGCGTCCCGCTTGATAACGGTCGTATTGGATCTGCTCTGAGTAACGTGCAGCCGTATCTAAGGTTGATAGCGAAGCCACTTCCATATAATGAATGGCATCATCAATGGTCCACTTGCCGCCTTTCCAAGGCGATGGATACATGATTTGTGGTTTAAGATCTTTGCGATTATCAGGGAATTTCGCTGGGTCATAACTCCACGGCGTGGCGTATTCGTGCAGCGCTACTTCGGTAAAATAGGAGATGGTGTGGCGGAATACGTGGGTGTAATCCAAAAATCCCGGATACCAGTTGTCGAAGCGCGCCTGAGCGATAGCACCCGGCAGCTGCTGCGATTCAAACTCGCCAATCATGTGCATACCGATCAAGCTGGTCCAGTTACGCATCATCGGGTCGATATTTTGCGAAATCGGATCAGAGAACGGCGGTACCCAAATGCGCGCAGGGAAAGGCGCTTTTTGGTGTTGCGCGTAGAAAATCGCTGGGGCGTTTTCTTGTACCGCGGCAGTTACCACTTGTGACTCTTTCATGTTGAGCATGTAACCATCACGGTTATTATCATGGCCAACATATTCTTGATACAGCCACGGCATTGGGCTGGTTTCGTGTGGCCCACCCACATTACTGCGATACCAGTCAACCACCATATCTTGGCCGTCTGGGTTTAAGGTTGGCCACAGTACCAAAATCACTTTATCCAAATACTCTGCGATCTTAGGATCTTGTGATGTCAGCATGGTGTGCGCTAAACGGATTGGCAGTTGGTGATCGGCAACTTCAGAGGCATGCATGCCACCATCAATGTGGACGATGATCTTTGATTCTTTAGCTAATTTGCGCGCTTCTGCATCAGTTAAACCACGGGAATCCGCCAGTTTGCGCGATATCTCTTTATATTCTTCCCACTTGGCCAAGTTTTCAGGGCTCGAGATCACCGCAAATTCGAGTGTCTTGCCTTGGGTCGATTGCCCAGCGGTGAACATCTTAATCTTGTTAGATTTGGCAGCTAGGGCATGAAAATAGCTGATGGAGTCTTCGTAGTTCGCAAGGTAAAAATCATCGCCTGGATTATGACCCAAAATCTCTTTTGGAGAAGGCAGCTCGGCGGCAGCGAGTTGGCAACTGGCAGCAGACAGTGCTAACGCCAGTAAACCAATATTAAATGCCCGCGGCTTGCGACTAACCTGCCATTTGGCCGACACAGCTACCTTGCCAGTTGTATGAGGTAATAACATCAAATACTCCATTACATGTAACGAAAAAGCCGCTAACTGAGTAGCGGCATCGACAGTGTGATTAGAAGAAGTCCTTACGAACGGTCACACCAATGGTTCGCGGCATCGCACTGTTAGCAAACTCATTAGGATAGGAAGAGCTTCCTGAGTTATAGACGATGGCGTTTTTATCAAACAGGTTGTTGACGTATAGCGCGAAGCCCCAGCCTGATTCAGTTGAATCCACGTTGAAGCGTAGATTGGTCAAACTATATGAATCCAGCTTCAGGTTGTAGGCATTATTCGGGCTCAGCTCACTGTAAGAGGAACCGACATAGTTAACGTCTGCGCGCAGCGAGCTGTCATAACCGGCCAACATCTGCGGCAAGTTGTAGGTGAGCGACAACATACCGGTCACTTTTGGAATGTAAGGGATACGATCTCCATCGCGCCCTGCTGCCAGTACTACATCACTCACCTGATCTTCCGTCAGTTCGGCATTTAACAGGTTAACGTTACCCGAGATGAACAGGTCATCAGTGATACGCCAGCCGCCTTCAAGTTCGAGGCCCATGATCTGCGCAGCACCAGCGTTAGACAGGAATGAAAATGCACCGTCAGTTGTACGACCGCGCACCTGCATGTTGTCCCAATCGATCAAGTAGGTCGCCGCATTGAATTGCAGATCGCGATCCAGCCACGAACTCTTCATGCCAACTTCATAGTTCCACAGTGAGTCTGATTCATAGCCAGTCAGCATCTCGGCCAACCCGATAACGTTGTTGGCACCACCCGGACGGAACCCTTGCGCGGCAGTCGCGTAGAACATCATGTCATCAGTCATGCTGTAGGAAACGTTACCCTTAAACAGCCAATCACTTTCGCTGAACTCAACTGAGGTTTTTGGACGAGTAAAGGCGTTGATCAGCTCCCACGCGTCGGTCGTTTCGCCCGTCACTGTCTTTTGATAATCAAACCAACGTAGGCCAACGGTGACGTCCAGTTTTTCAGTCGCGTGATAAGTGGTTTCACCAAAGACCGCCTTTTGCTCATAGTCGTCAATGATATAACGACGATAGAACAGCTCCATCGGCCGGATCAGTTTGCCGGTCTCCGCGTCCGCGCCACCATCCTGCGACTGAATATAGTCGTTACGTTTTTGGAAGAATGCACCGACAGTCCAATCCAATACCTTGGCATCATTTGAGGTCAAACGTGCTTCATAGGTTTTGTTGGTCATGTAGCCTTTGTGCTGCAATACCGCAGGGGTCAAGCTATTTACGTAATCGTAATAGTTCGACAACTGCTCGCTACTACACGCGGCACCACCATTCCAACGTGACTGACAACGATCTTCGGTAAGATAGGTATCGATATAGTAGCTATCATCCATGTTGTATTCAGTCGCACGTTTAAAGTGACCCACTGCAGCAGTCAAGGTGGCAAAGTCGAGGTTCCACTCCAGCGTACCACTATAGAGCTTGGTGGTATCAGTAAACGGCTGATTGATTTGCGCAGCAGTTTCATACTCCCCAATGGTAGGGTTCCATGTACCGTAGCCGGCTTCGGTTTTATCCAACAGATACATGGTATCGATGGTCAGATCATCTGAAGGAGTCAAACGAAACATCACTCGTCCGCCTTCCTTGGTAGAACCGTTGACATCATCAATACCTAAAAATACGTTATCAATATAACCATCACTGGTTTTGCGGAAACCCACCACACGCGCAGCCAACAAACCCTCTACCAATGGCACGTTCACCATACCATCGAGCGACTTCATCGCGCCGCCGTGAGCAATATCGGCGTAGCTGGTTTCAAACGCACCTTCATAACCGTCAATCGGCTTATTGAAGATAGTACGGATAGCACCACCCATTGAACTGGCGCCGTACAAGGTGCCCTGAGGGCCGCGCACAACTTCAACACGGTTAACATCAAATAACGCTGCAGTAGGCGTACGACCACCGGCGTCACTGCTCACACCAACAGTACCGCTGATCGGGATTTCATCGTAGTAAACGCCCACAGTACCTTCACCGGGAGCGGTAACACCACGCAAACTGATACGTTTAGAACCTGGACCGCTATCCTCAATACGCATCCCTGGTACCATCTTGGTAAACTCTTCAACCGAGGTGATACCGTTATGCTTCAGCATGTTTCCTGACAATGCAGAAATCGCCAGTGGGGTTTCTTGTAAGGTGGTAGCACGACGGGTAGCCGTCACTTCGATGCGCTCCAGCATCTCAGCATCGGAAGACTTTGGTTTGCTAGCTTCAGCTGCGTTAGCAGTAACTTCCTCATCATCCGCATAACTGGTCATTGGCAACAACAAACTACCAATGACCAAACTCAGCGCTGACAAACCAAACGGAATTGCTCTGTAGGGGGACTTATTAGACTTCATGGGGCATCCTTTATCGACTCAATGCTTCTATTTTATCTATACATATCAACAACAGCTTAACATTCAGCAATAATTATGCCCAATCCATGTACATCCAGTACAGTTAATAAACATTGTATACATATTATGTAACTAATAAGTTTTGAAAGTGTGCGTCGCCCCATGTTTATCAGTGCTTAAAACGTCACCAATAATGGTTATGTCAGAATCAATAGATCTAGTCATATTGAGATATTAGCGCCGAAAAAAACGACTAAGCTGAAATAGTCGTTGCGCCACAAAGTTCACATCGCACCAAGAGTGGGCATAAATGCACCAATAGAACACTAGTTTGGTGACGCAGAACTCACGTTTTGAATCAGAACTGAAATGATAGCTGCGCAAGTAGAACGAGTTTTGAGATGCTATAAAGAGATGTTTGCAAGCAAATTTTGGACGAATAAACCAGCTTAACTGTCTAAATTAACACCGGCTTTCTATAAGAAAATTTAAAAACTCACAAAGTGAAAAGGCCACCCGTTTGGGTGGCCTTCTCTAATTGGGCGTCTGGCGATGACCTACTCTCACATGGGGAAACCCCACACTACCATCGGCGCGATTGTGTTTCACTTCTGAGTTCGGGATGGGATCAGGTGGGACCACAATGCTATTGTCACCAGACAAATTCTTTTCTGTTTCCGCCTTCTAGGCAAAAACAATAATTCGGAAAGCTGCTTTTTTCTAGTAGTTCGTTCTCATACTTCAAATCAAGTATTTCTTTATTCTATCAAGGTTCACCAAAACCCATCGGGGTTGTATGGTTAAGCCGCACGAGTCATTAGTACAGGTTAGCTAAACGCCTCACAACGCTTACACACCCTGCCTATCTACGTCCTGGTCTTGAACGGCTCTTTAGTAGACTTAAAGTCTAAGGGATGACTCATCTTGAGGCTCGCTTCCCGCTTAGATGCTTTCAGCGGTTATCGATTCCGAACGTAGCTACCGGGCAATGCCATTGGCATGACAACCCGAACACCAGCGGTTCGTCCACTCCGGTCCTCTCGTACTAGGAGCAGCCCCTCTCAATCATCCAACGCCCACGGCAGATAGGGACCGAACTGTCTCACGACGTTCTGAACCCAGCTCGCGTACCACTTTAAATGGCGAACAGCCATACCCTTGGGACCGACTTCAGCCCCAGGATGTGATGAGCCGACATCGAGGTGCCAAACACCGCCGTCGATATGAACTCTTGGGCGGTATCAGCCTGTTATCCCCGGAGTACCTTTTATCCGTTGAGCGATGGCCCTTCCATTCAGAACCACCGGATCACTATGACCTACTTTCGTACCTGCTCGACGTGTCTGTCTCGCAGTTAAGCTGGCTTGTGCCATTACACTAACCGTACGATGTCCGACCGTACTTAGCCAACCTTCGTGCTCCTCCGTTACTCTTTAGGAGGAGACCGCCCCAGTCAAACTACCCACCAGGCACTGTCCCTAACCCCGATTAGGGGCCAAGGTTAGAACACCAACACTGCAAGGGTGGTATTTCAAGGTCGACTCCATCAGGACTAGCGTCCTAACTTCATAGTCTCCCACCTATCCTACACATGCAGGGTCAATGTTCAGTGCCAAGCTATAGTAAAGGTTCACGGGGTCTTTCCGTCTAGCCGCGGGTATACGGCATCTTCACCGCAATTTCAACTTCACTGAGTCTCGGCTGGAGACAGCCTGGCCATCATTACGCCATTCGTGCAGGTCGGAACTTACCCGACAAGGAATTTCGCTACCTTAGGACCGTTATAGTTACGGCCGCCGTTTACCGGGGCTTCGATCATGAGCTTCTCCGAAGATAACCCAATCAATTAACCTTCCGGCACCGGGCAGGCGTCACACCGTATACTTCCTCTTGCGAGTTCGCACAGTGCTGTGTTTTTGATAAACAGTTGCAGCCAGCTGGTATCTGCGACTCCCGTCAGCTTAGAGAGCAAGTCTCATCACCAACAGGAGCGTACCTTCTCCCGAAGTTACGGTACCATTTTGCCTAGTTCCTTCAGCCGAGTTCTCTCAAGCGCCTTGGTATTCTCTACCCGACCACCTGTGTCGGTTTGGGGTACGATTCCTACTAACCTGAAGCTTAGAAGATTTTCCTGGAAGCTTGGCATCAACCACTTCATCACCTTAGTGACTCGTCATCAGCTCTCAGTGTAAATGTGCCCGGATTTGCCTAAGCACAACACCTACTACCTTAAACGCGGACTACCAACGCCGCGCTGGCCTAGCCTTCTCCGTCTCTCCATCGCAGTTAGCAGAAGTACGGGAATATTAACCCGTTTCCCATCGACTACGCCTTTCAGCCTCGCCTTAGGGGTCGACTCACCCTGCCCCGATTAACGTTGGACAGGAACCCTTGGTCTTTCGGCGTGGAGGTTTTTCACCCCCATTATCGTTACTCATGTCAACATTCGCACTTCTGATACCTCCAGTGTGGGTTACCCCTTCACCTTCAACGGCTTACAGAACGCTCCTCTACCGCACATACAAAGTATGTACCCGTAGCTTCGGTGTATTGCTTAGCCCCGTTACATCTTCCGCGCAGGCCGACTCGACTAGTGAGCTATTACGCTTTCTTTAAATGATGGCTGCTTCTAAGCCAACATCCTAGCTGTCTAAGCCTTCCCACATCGTTTCCCACTTAGCAATAACTTTGGGACCTTAGCTGACGGTCTGGGTTGTTTCCCTTTTGACGACGGACGTTAGCACCCGCCGTCTGTCTCCCGAGTAGTACTCATTGGTATTCGGAGTTTGCAAAGGGTTGGTAAGTCGGGATGACCCCCTAGCCTTAACAGTGCTCTACCCCCAATGGTATTCGCTCGAGGCGCTACCTAAATAGCTTTCGAGGAGAACCAGATATCTCCCGGTTTGATTGGCCTTTCACCCCCAGCCACAGGTCATCACCGTCTTTTTCAACAGACGTGTGTTCGGTCCTCCAGTTGATGTTACTCAACCTTCAACCTGCCCATGGCTAGATCACCGGGTTTCGGGTCTACACCTAGCAACTAAACGCGCAGTTAACACTCGGTTTCCCTACGGCTCCGCTATTCGCTTAACCTTGCTACTAAATGTAAGTCGTTGACCCATTATACAAAAGGTACGCAGTCACGGTCTCAAGAACCGCTTCCACTGCTTGTACGTATACGGTTTCAGGTTCTATTTCACTCCCCTCACAGGGGTTCTTTTCGCCTTTCCCTCACGGTACTGGTTCGCTATCGGTCAGTCAGGAGTATTTAGCCTTGGAGGATGGTCCCCCCATCTTCAGACAACATGTCACGTGTGCCGCCTTACTCGTTTTCACTTAAGGTTAGTTTTCGTGTACGGGACTGTCACCCTGTACCGTTGCGCTTTCCAACGCATTCCACTAACACCCCAAAAGCTTAAGGGCTGGTCCCCGTTCGCTCGCCGCTACTAGGGGAATCTCGGTTGATTTCTTTTCCTCGGGGTACTTAGATGTTTCAGTTCTCCCGGTTTGCCTCATTAAGCTATGTATTCACTTAATGATACTTACTTATGTAAGTGGGTTGCCCCATTCGGAAATCTCAGACTCAAGCGGCTTTTACTGCCTCATCTGAGCTTATCGCAAGTTAATACGTCCTTCATCGCCTCTGACTGCCAAGGCATCCACCGTATACGCTTAGTCGCTTAACCATACAACCCGGATGAGTTTCCTCGACCGAATCGCATGCACGACCCATATGGTTTGTTTTCGCCTTGATTGTGTCCTTTCGAACACATGAATATCCAAAACACTTGATTGAAGTATTTTGAGAACTCAATTTCGATTAAATATCGCTATTTAATCTCTACTATCAGCTTTCCAAATTGTTAAAGAGCACATTAGTTAACAAGAACTAATGACTTGCTTCATCAGCAAGCAATCTGTGTGAACACTCATCAAATCATATATCGCTTAGGTAAGGAGGTGATCCAGCCCCAGGTTCCCCTAGGGCTACCTTGTTACGACTTCACCCCAGTCATGAATCACACCGTGGTAAACGCCCCCCCGAAGGTTAAGCTATCTACTTCTGGTGCAACCCACTCCCATGGTGTGACGGGCGGTGTGTACAAGGCCCGGGAACGTATTCACCGCAACATTCTGATTTGCGATTACTAGCGATTCCGACTTCACGGAGTCGAGTTGCAGACTCCGATCCGGACTACGACCAGCTTTAAGAGATTGGCTCCACCTCGCGGCTTCGCATCCCTCTGTACTGACCATTGTAGCACGTGTGTAGCCCTACTCGTAAGGGCCATGATGACTTGACGTCGTCCCCACCTTCCTCCGGTTTATCACCGGCAGTCTCCCTAAAGTTCCCGGCATTACCCGCTGGCAAGTAAGGATAAGGGTTGCGCTCGTTGCGGGACTTAACCCAACATTTCACAACACGAGCTGACGACAGCCATGCAGCACCTGTCTCACAGTTCCCGAAGGCACTGAGGTATCTCTACCAGATTCTGTGGATGTCAAGAGTAGGTAAGGTTCTTCGCGTTGCATCGAATTAAACCACATGCTCCACCGCTTGTGCGGGCCCCCGTCAATTCATTTGAGTTTTAACCTTGCGGCCGTACTCCCCAGGCGGTCTACTTAATGCGTTAGCTTGAGAGCCCAGTGTTCAAGACACCAAACTCCGAGTAGACATCGTTTACAGCGTGGACTACCAGGGTATCTAATCCTGTTTGCTCCCCACGCTTTCGTGCATGAGCGTCAGTCTTTGTCCAGGGGGCCGCCTTCGCCACCGGTATTCCTCCAGATCTCTACGCATTTCACCGCTACACCTGGAATTCTACCCCCCTCTACAAGACTCTAGCTTGCCAGTTCGAAATGCAATTCCCAGGTTGAGCCCGGGGCTTTCACATCTCGCTTAACAAACCGCCTGCGCACGCTTTACGCCCAGTAATTCCGATTAACGCTCGCACCCTCCGTATTACCGCGGCTGCTGGCACGGAGTTAGCCGGTGCTTCTTCTGCGAGTAACGTCACAGCTAGCAGGTATTAACTACTAACCTTTCCTCCTCGCTGAAAGTGCTTTACAACCCGAAGGCCTTCTTCACACACGCGGCATGGCTGCATCAGGGTTTCCCCCATTGTGCAATATTCCCCACTGCTGCCTCCCGTAGGAGTCTGGACCGTGTCTCAGTTCCAGTGTGGCTGATCATCCTCTCAAACCAGCTAGAGATCGTCGCCTTGGTGAGCCTTTACCTCACCAACTAGCTAATCCCATCTGGGCCTATCCATTCGCGGAAGGTCCGAAGAGCCCCTCCTTTCCCCCGTAGGGCGTATGCGGTATTAGCAGTCGTTTCCAACTGTTATCCCCCTCGAATGGGCAAGTTCCCAGACATTACTCACCCGTCCGCCGCTCGCCGGCAGAGTAGCAAGCTACTCCCCGCTGCCGCTCGACTTGCATGTGTTAGGCCTGCCGCCAGCGTTCAATCTGAGCCATGATCAAACTCTTCAATTGAAAGTTTTGACTCTAATGAATTCTGTTCGTATGAACACTCTTCATAAAGTCGATAAATCGTTGTCGATATATCAACCTGAGAGTGCCCACACAGATTGCTTGATAACTTGTTAAAGAGCAGCCTGAAGAACTCGCTTCAGGTCAGGGCTGCGCATTCTACACTTCCCCGTTCAGGCGTCAAGCTTGATTTCAAACTTATTTTCGCCTTGCGATGAGTCATCCTCATCACCACCTCAACCGCCTTTGCTTTCGCGCTGTGCCGTCTCAGTGGGTGCGCATTATAGGGACATCAGAAAACCGCGCAACCCCTTTTTGCAAAAAAAAAGATCGCTTGCCGATCTTTTCAGCGAAACGCTGTTTTATGCGGCAAAAACATGCGTTATTTCCCAATTTTGACGGATTTATTGGTCGAAATGATGCCTCGATCCGGTCAAGCACTAGTTTAAAACCAAATAATTCATTACCATAGCAAGGTTTGTTAACAAATTATTGCCAATTAGTTATTTTTTGAGATCTTCTGTTTATGCAAAAATCTTTGCTTGTGGTTGCCCTGATTGCAGCACTCGGGGCACTGGCTATCGCCTTCTTAGCGCCAGCATTACCTGCTTATATTGCCTTTGTTATTGGCGCACTTGCGTCAGCGTTAGTATTCGTCGCACTTCCTACTACTTCTAATAGTGGTGCTGTTACCGCGGAAGTTGCTGGGCCGATGACCACACTTTATGTTGGTAACCTGCCATATCGTGCTAACGAAGCTGAAGTGAAAACTCTGTTTGAGCAATACGGTGCCGTGAACTCCGTGAGATTAGTGAGAGACCGTAAGACTGGACGCCGTAAAGGCTTCGGTTTTGTGGAAATCACCGAGGACGGCGCAAAGAAGGCATTATCTAAACTCAATGATGCCATCTTTCAAGAACGTACCTTGAAGGTTCGCGAAGCAAAATCGCAAGATGCGGAGGCCGAAGAGAAGTAAGTTCTCGCTCAGCTTTATTAAGCTACTAAAAACTGACCCTTGGCGGTCAGTTTTTTTATGCCCTGAAATCCCTGCTGCAGTAATAGCTGCTCAAGCCCGTGACTTAACGTTCCAGTGTAATAGGCAGCAACCAGTCCAATATCCGGTTCCGCAGACATCGGTTCAATATTCGGTTGCAACAGTTGTTGTACCCGTCTCGCAATGGCGGCGCCTGAATCGAGTAAGGTAACGCCCTCGCCTAATGCGGCTGAGATTTCCGCTTTCAACATTGGGAAATGGGTACAGCCCAAGACTAATACATCGATATGGGTGTTGATGATAGGTTGCAACAGCTGACGGAACACTGCTGGGTCGAGTGCGATACCAGCGCACTTTTGCTCGGCCAGCATGACGAGTTCTGAACTGCCAAATAGTTCTACATGGCAGTCTTGCGCATATTGGGCAATAAGTTCATGGGTATAACGGCGTTTGATGGTACCGGGCGTAGCGAGTAAGCCAATATGTTTGCTTTGAGTTAGCTTCGCGGCAGGTTTAATTGCGGGCACAACCCCAACAACCGGAATTGTGAGTCGCTCTCTTAATGCGGGTAAAACCAAAGTACTGGCACTGTTACAAGCGATAACCAGAATGTCGGCCTTGATTTGCGCGACTAGCGGGACCAGAAGTTCAACACAGCCGCTGATCAGGGTTTGCTCTTCTAACTCGCCGTAAGGTAGCCGAGCATTGTCGAACAGGTAATGGTAGCGATGCTGCGGCAACAACGCTTGGATCTCCGCCAATATGGATAATCCGCCGACACCCGAGTCGAACACTAAAATTGACTGCGACAATTTCAACCCCTGATTTGAATGATGCTGGTCACTTAACGCTGTCGTTGGGCGAATGCGAAATGACAGGCTATTTTTTCATAGCGATTGCAAAACTGCAAAATGCTGCCACAGCAAATAGTCAGTTTGCTTGAGCTATAGCAACGATATGTTTACTATTGCGGCCGTTTTTACACCGGAGAACCGTTTCATGAAACTCTCATCAATGGATCCAGCACTGTATCCACAGCAATTAGCTGAAAAGCAGCAATCGCTGACACAGGCGTTTGCGCCTTTTTCTGCGCCAACGTTGGAAGTATTTGCATCAGCGCCGGCCCATTATCGTATGCGAGCAGAGTTTCGCGTGTGGCACGACGGTGATGACCTTTATTTCTGCGTTTTTGATCAGGAACTGAAAACCAATCAGCGCTGTGATCAGTTTCTGCCTGCAAGCGAACTGATCAATGAGATGATGCTGGAGCTGGTTGAAGAACTTAAACCCAATATGGTGTTGCGCCACAAATTGTTCCAAGTAGATTTTCTCTCCACGCTTTCTGGCGAGATTTTGGTGTCGCTGCTTTATCATCGTCAACTGGGTGAAGATTGGTTGGCTGAAGCAGAAACACTTAAACAACGTTTATCGCAACGGTTCAAAGTCGATATTATTGGTCGCGCCCGCAAACAGAAGCACGTGTTGCACCGCGAGTTTGTTGTTGAGCAACTGAGTGTGAATGGTCGCCAATATACCTATCAACAAGTCGAAAACAGCTTTACTCAGCCAAACGCTAAAGTGGCTGAGAAGATGTTGGAATGGGCGCTCGACTGTACCCAAAACAGTCAAGGCGACCTGCTTGAGCTTTACTGTGGTAACGGCAACTTCTCGGTAGCCTTGGCGCAAAACTTCAATAAAGTATTAGCGACCGAGTTGGCCAAGCCATCGGTAGAATCGGCACAATACAATATTTCCGCCAATAAGATTGAAAACCTGCAGATCATTCGTATGTCGGCGGAAGATTTTAGTGACGCAATTACCGGTAAGCGTGAATTTAAACGTTTAGGTGACATCGACCTGCAAAGCTATCAGTGCAACACCATCTTTGTCGACCCACCACGTGCTGGGTTAGATCAAGCGACTCTAGCGATGGTGCAGGGCTATGAGCACATCCTTTATATCTCGTGTAACCCTGAGACACTGGCGAACAACCTAGAACAGTTAAGCCAAACTCACCAGATAGTTCGCTTTGCTATGTTTGATCAGTTTCCCTACACAGAACACGTGGAAGCTGGGGTAATGCTGAGCCGAAAACCAGCCTAAGCAACAATAATTAACGGTCTTGTAGCCGCGTACGATGTTCAGGATGTTCCATACGCTGCTGCAAGGCTTCTGCCCCTTTAACCACCATGCGCAACTGAGTAATCAAGCGCTCAGCTAACAGTTTGCGATCCGCCCGCTTCATATCTAACGCGGCGGCGCCTGCGTTAAACACCAAAATCACTAACGCTTCGGCCTGCACTCGCGCAAGGTCAATGTTACGGTTAGCCGTTTCTTCAATGAAGTGCGATAGCTCCGAAATAAAGTGGTCAATCTCGCGCTCTACCGCAGCACGAAATTGTGCAGAAGTGCCCGAACGTTCGTGCAGCAAAATACGAAACACGTTGGGATTGGAATCCAGCACTTCCATAAAGGTTTCCACCGATATACGAATCACACTTCCACCCGCATCGGCACGTTGGCGCCCTTTACGCATCATCTGCCGCAGAGCTAAGCCACCCTCATCCACCATGGTCATGCCCAATTCATTCATATCTTTAAAGTGGCGATAGAAGGAAGTAGGGGCAATATTTGCCTCACGGGCGACCTCTCGCAAGCTCAAGCTGGAAAAACTACGTTCGGCACTTAATTGATTAAATGCGGCATCCACTAATGCACGACGTGTTTTCTCTTTTTGCTGTGCTCTTACGCCCATGTTTTTTCCTTGTTCTGAACCAGTTAGCAAGATAATACCAAGTTTATGCGTTAAACACAGACTAAAGCATACAGGCTGTGATTAGGCTTTTACATTATTTTAGCTTACACTTGTAAGCTAAAACATGTTGGAAAGTAGAGTTATGAACAAACCACGAATTCTATGGCTTAATGTCATTTTCTTCACTTTGACCTTTTCTGGCGCCGTGATTTGGGTACCTTGGCATGGTGTAGTCAACGGATTTGACGCAATAGAATGGTTCACTTTTTTTATTTTGGTATTTGCTTCAGGCATGTCGATTACTGGCGGCTACCATCGCTTATGGTCTCATAAGGCCTACAAAGCCCACCCATTTGTGCGGTTTATGTATGTGCTGGGTGGGGCTTTAGCATTTCAAAACAGTGCCTTGCATTGGGCATCCGACCATCGAGTACACCATAAGCATGTTGACGATAATGACAAAGACCCTTATTCAGCGAACAAGGGTTTCTGGTTTAGTCATATCGGCTGGATGTTGCGTGAGTATCAGCCTGAGCGTTATAGCGATTATCAAAATGCCCGCGATCTGCAAAATGACCCGATTGTGATGTGGCAACACAAATATTATTTGTGGTTAGCACTGGCAATGAACGTGGGGTTACCCACGTTGCTTGGCTGGTTGAATGGCGACGTGATGTCGATGCTGTTATTGGCAGGCTTGCTGCGTTTGGTGTTAGTGCATCACTGTACTTTCTTTATTAACTCGCTGGCTCATGTCTGGGGTTCGCAGCCTTACACAGATAGGAATACCGCCCGTGATAACGGCTTTTTAGCGATTCTGACTTATGGTGAGGGCTACCATAACTTCCACCATATTTTTGAACACGACTATCGCAACGGTATTCGGTGGTGGCATTACGACCCAACCAAATGGATGATTAACGGCTTTGCCGCCGTGGGCCTAGCGACCGAGCTACGCCAAGTGCCTGAAGAGAAGATTGAAGCGGCCAAGCTACAAATGCAGTTAAAGCAAACGCAGAAAAAACTTGCGCGGATGCCGAATGCAGAACAGTTGATGTCACAATTGCAGCATGAATATGAGCAGCTCAAGCAACATTTGGCCGATTACTATCGCGTAAAGAAGGCAGCTTTAGAAGCAAAAGGGCAACAGCTAAAAGAGCAAGATTTACATCAACAAGCAGCCTTATTACGGCAAAAATTCTACCAGCAGCTAAAACGCTGGCAGCAATTCACCGCCCAAATAGCATAAGCGATGCTGAATATTATCGCGGAACATGACAGCGCTATCTTGTAGTGTGATGTAATCGGTTTATGATCACGGGTTCTGTTGTAACGTTCAGGACCCGTTTTTATGTCGCAAGATCCTATCAAGCTGACCGAATACAGCCATGGCGCTGGTTGCGGTTGCAAAATCTCGCCTAAAGTTTTGACCACTATTTTGGCGTCCCAGTTACCGGAATTTGTAGATCCCAACTTATTAGTGGGCAACCACAGTCGTGATGATGCCGCGGTTTATAAACTCGATGATCACACCGGCATCATCAGCACCACCGACTTCTTCATGCCGATTGTGGATGATCCGTTTACCTTTGGCCGCATCGCCGCCACCAATGCCATCAGCGATGTTTACGCCATGGGTGGTAAGCCAATTATGGCAATTGCAATTCTGGGCTGGCCGATTAACAAGTTGTCGGCCGAAGTTGCGCAGCAAGTGGTTGATGGCGGCCGCCAAGCCTGTGCTGACGCCGGCATTATGCTCGCCGGCGGCCATAGTATTGATGCGCCGGAGCCAATCTTCGGCCTGGCAGTGACCGGTACAGTAGCGCTGGAACACCTCAAACAAAACGATACCGCAAAGGCTGGAGACAAGCTGTATCTCACCAAGCCGTTGGGCATCGGTATTCTGACCACGGCGCAGAAACAGAAAAAGCTGGCTGATGCAGATGTGCTGATTGCCCCAGAGGCCATGTGTCAGTTGAACAAAGTCGGTGCCGACGTCGCTAAAATTGCTGGCGTGCATGCCATGACCGATGTGACCGGTTTTGGTTTAGCCGGCCACTTATTAGAGATGTGCCAAGGTTCGAATCTCAGTGCTACTGTTGATGTGGCTGCATTACCATTGCTGCCCAAAGCGCGCGATTATTTGGCTCTCGGGTGTATTCCAGGTGGTACTCAGCGTAATTTTGATAGCTACGGCGAGCATCTCCCTGAGCTGACCGAAGAGCAAAAGGCCTTGTTATGTGATCCGCAAACCAGTGGCGGCTTGTTGATTGCCGTGGCACCAGAGGCAGAAGCGAGCTTAGTGGATACCCTCTGTTCAGCCGGCATTGCGCCGATTGTGGTGGGTGAACTGACCGCACGCGGCCCGCAGTGGATTAACCTGTAAATGACCAAAGTGACTTACCCCGCATCGGATTACAATGCGCTGTTTATTGAAGATCGGCCGCTGGTCGATCTGCGTGCCCCCATTGAATTTACCAAAGGCGCTTTTCCTACCAGCCACAACCTGCCGCTAATGACCGACCGTGAACGCGAGTTAGTAGGCACTTGCTATAAAGAGCAAGGCCCTGACGCCGCCTTAACCCTTGGCCATCAATTGGTGCAAGGTGTGACCAAGCAGCAACGGGTTGACGCTTGGCTAAGCTTTTTTAACGCGCATCCTAACGGATTATTTTACTGTTTCCGTGGCGGTCAAAGATCGCAAATCTCGCAGCAATGGCTAAAAGATGCGGGCATAGAAATCCCCTATATCGCTGGCGGCTACAAGGCGATGCGGCAGCATTTAATCAATGTCATCGACCACGCGCCACAGCAGCAAAACATGCTGGTGCTGTCAGGTATTACCGGTTCAGGTAAGACTGAGTTTCTCGCCGCACGTAAGGAAGCAGTTGATTTGGAAGGCTCAGCTAATCATCGGGGCTCTAGTTTTGGTAAGAAGACCACGCCACAGCCGACCCAAATTAACTTTGAAAACCAATTGGCAGTTGCATTGTTAAAACATCAGCAACGCAGCCCGCATCTGCTATTGCTTGAAGATGAAAGCTATCTGATCGGCCGTAATGCCATCCCTAAAGATTTCTATGCTGGAATGCAACAAGCCAATGTGATCGTGCTCGAAACCACGTTCGAGCAACGCCTGCAGCGACTTCGCCACGAATATGTGGATATTATGCTGACGGATTTTATCCGCCGCGATGGTGAACGAGCGGGTTTGAGCGCCTTTACTGACTATCTGCACCAGAGTATTAACAGCATTCGTAAACGACTCGGTCATCAAAATGCGGATGAGCTTATCGCCATGATTGATGCCGCAATTAATGAGCAGGTGCAGCGCAATAATCCGCAACTGCATTTAGAGTGGATTGGCATGTTGCTGACCAAATACTACGATCCGATGTATGAGTATCAGTTAGCCAAGAAAAGTGCACGAGTGGTATTTCGCGGTAATCAACTGGCGCTGAATCAATGGTTAGATCAGCGCCAGCCGCAAGCGTGATTAGCTGGCGTTGAGAATTTTATGCCATTGCAGATTGGGCGATCCCAGAACGATAAAGTCGGGATTTAACAAACTGTCGCGTTCGTTATAGGTGAGCGGCTGCAACTCGATATCCAGCAGTTGCCCACCGGCTTCCTCAATAATGATTTGCGCGGCACCTGTGTCCCATTCGCCGGTAGGGCCAACCCGCACGTAGCAGTCTGCTTCCCCTTCGGCAACCAAACAACTTTTTAATGCCGCGCCACCGAGGACAACCAGTTCACATTGAGTGGAATGCTGAAATAATCCCAGCACCTTTTTCGGATCTTGACGACGACTCACCGCCAAGCGCAGATGCTGCTCAGTCGCCGTAGACAGTTGTTTGCTTTGAATGCGGCTGATGCTGCCATTAATCTGCTTGTATGCACCTTTACCCGCCAGCGCAAAATAGCAAACTTCGGTCATCGGCACATAGACAATGCCCATGACCGGACGATGGTTTTCAACCAGCGCGATGATCACCGAGAAATCATTACTCCCCGCAATAAACTCACCAGTGCCATCAAGGGGGTCAACCAACCAATAGCGCGGCCACTGTTGCCGTTGTGCCAGTGGGATATCGGCGTCTTCTTCAGAGAGGATTGGCACATCGGGCGTGAGTTGCTGCAGCCGCTCAACAATCAGTTGATGTGATGCGATATCCGCAGAGGTCACCGGCGTATTGTCGTCCTTTATTTCACGCTCAAAACTGCCCTGTTGGTAGATCTCACGAATCAATTTTCCCGCTTGGGTTGCAATGGAAATAGCCTGATCTATCAACGCTTCTGGATTCATAAATACTCCAGTCTCCGAATAAGGGGTCTACAGCAAACCTTAACTACTTACTCGTTAAGTTTGAGTTGTTTAATGGCTAAAAACAAGGCGCTGACACTACGTGATTCGGAAAAATCCGGCTCAACCAGCAGCTCTTGCCAACGGCTTAATTCCCATTGCACCATTTGAATCGGCTCAGGTTCATCACCTTCAAGCTGGCTTTCGAACAGATCTTCCGCCAGAAAAATCTGCATCTTAGAAGCAAAGTAACCCGGCGCTAAGCTTAGCTCTTTCAGATGGGTCAGCTTACGACTGGCAAAGCCAATCTCTTCCTGTAACTCACGATTTGCGGCTTCCAAGGCAGTTTCACCGGGATCAATTAGCCCCTTGGGAAAGCCGAGTTCGTAATTGTCAGTCCCTGCTGCATATTCACTACCGAGCAACAAATGCGCACCGTGCACTGGCACAACCATCACAGCACCACGGTTGTTGCCTTTCATCCGCTCATATACCCGCTCTTGCTGATTGGCAAAGCGCAGATGCACTTGCTCAATCTGAAATAACCGGCTCTTAGCAACGATTTCGCGATGCAAAATATCAGGTTTTTGTTGCCGCTTATTCATTGCTCCCTCGAATATGCAAGCTGAAAAATGTGACTAAGGCTACAATGTTATACCAACCACCAAGAAATGACAGAGGTAAGGATGTTTCCCTGGGCACAAATTGACACCGTGTTACTCGATATGGATGGCACCTTGTTGGATTTGCACTTTGATAATCATTTCTGGCTAACGTTGGTGCCCGAGACATTAAGCCGCCTGCGCAACATCAGTACCAGCGCCGCGATGAACATGGTGCGTGACGCCTATGAACAAGTCGAAGGCACGCTGAACTGGTACTGCTTAGATTATTGGGCGCAGGAGTTGCAGCTGGATATTATGGGCATGCACCGCAGTATCAGCGATAAAATCAAGCTGCGAGATGACACCATTCCCTTTCTTGATGCACTGGCTGAACAAGGCAAAAAGCGCATCCTGTTGACCAATGCCCACCCGTTGGGTTTAGCGTTAAAACTGGAGCATACGCCGTTGGCATCTCATCTTGATGCGATTTTATCGAGCCATCAACTTGGGGTACCGAAAGAATCAGCGCATTTTTGGGAGCAAGTATTTGAGTTGTATCAGCTACAGCCGCAACATTGTTTGTTTGTGGACGACAACGAACATATTTTGCAGGCCGCCAAACAAGCAGGCGTTGGCTATTTACTTGGTGTGAATAATCCCGACAGCCAGCGCCCACATAAGCAGTTTGAACAATTTGCCGCGACAGCGGATTACTTAACCTTGCTACCGGAATTAACCAGCAGCAAGGCAGATGCGGGCCGTTAGAGTTTGCCGCTAAATTTCAGTGGGTAGAAGCCGTTATTATCGGCTTTTCCAAGCAGAGGTAAGGCTTTTTGCAGATCCGCAGGTTGCTCGGCAGTGAGCTTCATTCGGCCATTGAGTTGGTAACGCATCTGATCTTGCAACTGCAACGTGCCCGCAATGCCCAGCTTGTTCTTTTCATCATCAGTGGCTAACTGGATTTGACCGTTGACGCACTGCAACGACAGCTCAATATCGCCTAACGGATACTGCCCAAACTGATTGGTAATACCGATACTGTTGAGAAAGGCTTTGCCCTCAAGCTGCTCACACCAAGGTGAACCTTGCACAAACTGTTGCACAAACACACTGACATCACCACGGGCAACGGTTTTAAAAGGTAAGCGCTGCTTGCCCACCAAAAATGACACCGGCGCATCCATTTTTAACCCGCTGACCTTGATATCACTGCTACCAATACTGAGCGCACCTTTGCCGCTAACCTCAGCGCTGGCATTACCCAGTTGAAAGTCAACATTGGCGCGGCCAGACAGCAATCCCCATGGGCTTAACTGCCATTGCAACTGATCGAATTGTCGACCATCCGCAACCACAGTGTCAGCGCGGCCTTGCCAAACACTGCCACTCACCCCCGAAATCGCCACACCTTGGGGCAATGGCGCCAATGCCACCACCACTCGTGCGGGCAACAACACCAGCAAAAACACCAGATAGAGCAAAACTGCGATAACGACCTTGGCAAATATCTTCAAAATCACACCTTAAGACTGAGAGAATTGGATGCGGCGAACCTGCACCATGCCCGGCGCATCACTTACGGCCACATCCAGATTGTCGAGCGATAACCCTTGCTGCTGCACTAAATCATCGAGGCACGACAGCAGCGCTTCAAAGGGCACATCATCCATCCATACTTGAATTTTATTGCCTTGCGGCTGCATGCGAGTGATGGTGAGGCCAAAACGACCCGCACTTTGGGTTACCAAGGTACTTAAACTGCCGGAGTTCGTTGCGCGCGCATTGGCACCCGATTTTTTCAGTGCCGCAATTTTGCTGGCGGTTTGCTTCACGTAACTCAGCATATTGGCTTGGGCATCGCGCTGCAGCAGCGCCTGTTGTTCGGCATTACTGACTGGCGTCCAAATCCCCCAGTACAGAATACAAACGGCCACCACAACGCCCATCACTGCCACTAACTGCTGCTCACGCTGTGCTAAGTTCCCCCACCAGTGACGCAAATTTTCCATGTTACTTACTCCTCAAGGTCAGCGTACTGGTCACGGCACCATCATTGTTGTTCATCGCCCCTGCATCAATCGTAAAATTGGCTGCAGCGAGTTGACGGAATTTATCAATCTGTTCGTAGGACTTGGCTGACACCTGCATCCGCAGTTCTCCACGACTGCCATCAAACCGCAGAGATTCAGGCGCTAATTCAGGCACCTGCTTAAACGGTTGCTCCAGCTGTTGCAGCATGTTGAACAGCTCGGCACCGCTACCACTGCCCTGCAATGCACGCAAACTGCTATCCAGCTGAGAACGCAGATTGACGATACGGCTGTTACCGGCAACTTGACGATAGATGGCTTCACTTTGGGCTTTCAGATCGGCGGCTTCACTGTTGTAGCGATAGATGCCCAATCCTTTGTTGGCTAAGCCTAACAACAATGCCACCACCGCGATTGCTGCAACCTTTTTCCACGGTTGCAACTGGCCGTTATATTGTTTGCGCGGCTTGTATTGGCCGGTTAACAAGTTCAGCGAAGATTGCAGATGGCCTTTGGCCAATACCAGCATTGGCAAATCTAACGGCTGCAGCTGGCAATCGAGCTGCTCATCGGTAAATTCGGTGTAGCAGGCCACACTCGGCTTACCTTCCACGGAGCTCAATAACTCAGGCAACATCAGCGCCAGCCAATCTTTACCCACAGCAATACCGCTGCCTTCACCAGTGCGCAGCAGATACTGCTCTCCAACCTGCAGTAAGCCCCATTGGCAACCCGCCAAAGGCACGGCCAAACAATCAGGCACTAATTTGCGCGCAGTTAAACCGGCATCCGTTAGCCAAGCCAACCATTGATCCAGCTGTTCATGCGCCACAATGGCCACATTCAGTACGTCACCTTCGCGGGCACCCGGCACAAAATGCAGCTCATCAATGTTCTGCGCTAACGATTCTTCCAGCAAAAATGGCAGCGCTTTCAATGCTTGGCGCTGACCTTTTTCAGGCAGATTAACCTGTGTTAAGCGCACCACATCGCTGGGCACCAACACGTCAACCGGACGATTTCCAGCGCGTTCACTCAGCGTCTGCAGAGCGCTTGCATCTGCCAGTTCACCAGAAGCAATGATCTCCTGTTCCTGTTCGGACCACACCAGCCAACTGCAGGGTTCGCTGCTGTTGCTGCCCAAACGGATAAATAAGCGTTCACTCACTGTGTCTCTCCAGCGGCTTTAATCTAAAACCGCGCCGTGGGTTAATCTTGTCCGCCATACTGACGGGTTAACACTTCCAACTTGTTGCCACCAATCACGTGCAACACGCTGTCTAAGCGGAACAGCGCATCGTCAACTTGCGCCGCAGCTTCGAGCTTAAAAAACTTACTGTTAATCGACATGCTAGATTTCAGTTGATCATCTTGCTGAGCGATTGTCGTCAGTGAGCCTTGCTCCCAAAAATCTTCTATCTTGTCGTAACCGTTGGCACTACGCTGCTCAATAATGTTTTCGGCTTCATTCACCGACACCTTGTTGAGTAACATCGCCGCCAATAACGCCGCTTGCTCAGGCTTGACGGTATTGACATTCAGTACCTGCGAATTGTTACCGGGGATGACACAAATATAGGGCTGTAACTGCTGATACAGCTCTTTGGGAACCCCTAACACCGCCCGCAATTCACTGCGGTCATTCATTAACGTATTGGCTGCGCGATATGGCACTTTGCGCGACTCATATTCTGCGTCTTCTGCCCCGAGTGAACTTACATCACTGTCTTCATCAAGATAATCTTTTATGCGATAAACCAGCTGCTCGGCAGAAAAATCATCCACGCCTAGCGATTCGAGCAGCGCGGCAAATTGGCGCCCCGCCAACGACATTGTTTCTGCTTGGCCGTTTTGGGGCTTAGGCCCATCTTGCGCCAAGGCATTTAGATTAAAACAGCTGCGCAGATCCGATAACTGCCCGCCAATCTGGCCTGACTCGGCTGGCAATACCACGTTAGCTAACGCCCAATATTGCTGCAGATGCACCCGCCCTTCGGAGTCGTCCAAATCTTGCTTTAACACTTTACGGGCTAACTCTTCTGCCGAGAGTGCATACCAATAGGCTTGGTCGTACATCGCCAGATTGATTGTGCGTCGCACCGACAGCTGATTACGGCCGCTAATTGTCGTGGCCAGCACCGCAATAATGGCCACAATCAGCAAAACCATGATGAGCGCGACACCGCGTTGCTTGCTACGCATCATTAATCCTCTGGACTACGGCGTTCTTCATCGCCGCCGTCGCTCTCAGGCTGGTCCGCTTTTTCAGTAGCCGTGTCATCAGTGTTTGGCCCTTGCTGCTCTTCGGTGGTGACCGTCGCCGCGCCTCTTGGCAACAGGAACTTACGCATGATCACACCACGATCTTGCAGCTCAACTTCAATGGACACCGCGTCAGGCAACTTGTCGTATGAACCACCTTGCTGCCATTTACCGTCAATATTGAAGGCATATTTCACCGACAACACTTTGTCCATCAGCACAGTTTTAATTGGCTCGGCACCTTGCTCTGGCTCGGGATAGGGATAAAACCAGCGCTGCAGTTGGCCTTCTTTCACCACGTACGCCACGCTTTGCAGACTTCCACGTGGCAATATGCCGCCCGGATTGAGCCAGCCAAGGCGAAAGAACACAATCGCTTCTGACTCTGAATCCAACATCTCTTTACCAGATTGGATGACGGTTGTTGCCCTGCCACCCTGTGCAGTTCGCGGCTTGCGCGCCACCATCTGACCAATATCTCGCTCAATTGCCCCAAAGCCCTGCTGCAGATTTTTTAACTGCTGCGCAAAGTCTTGGGTCACTTCATCATCTTTAATCACAGTTTGCAGCACGGCGTTGGCCGCCAGCCCCAACATGGCGAAGATGCCGATGGCGACTAACATCTCCAGCAGTGTGAAACCACTATTCCTGCTTGAAGACATAACTGCTTACCTTGGTAATCACACGCTTAAATTTGTCGCTATCACTCACACTGATACGGATCATGCGGAAATTATCATCGGTGGTTTTGACCACCTCACGCTTCCAATACCAGGTTTTTCCGGCCATCTCTTCTTCGCCGGTGTTACTGCCCAGCGGTGGAAATTGTCCAGTAAGGCGTGCATCGACCATTTGGTTATCCGCCACCCATTGGGCAATGGTGCGCTCCTCAAGGATCGGCATATTGGCCATCTGATCCCCGAGACTTTTGGTAATGGCCACCGCAGCCACGGCAAAAATTGCCATTGCTACCATGACTTCGAGCAGAGTCATACCCTTAACTGAGTTCATCAAATTCCCCCAGCACCATGCGCCCAAGGCTGTTACCGCTCACCAGTTTTTCCAGCGGTAAACCTTCATCGCCTGCGGCGATAAAACGCAGTTTAAAACCGGTCATCTCTCCACTCGGCAGCAGCATAATTTGCGGCTCAGGAAACTTCTTGCGCTCGGCAGCATCGGCCTCGATAAAGGGTTCACCAAACCATGATTGCTGCTGTTCATCTTGCTCAAGCGGTAACCCTTCCACTTCTAAGTCGGTGACAATGCCCGCTGGCAGTTGTCGCTCCGACAACAGGTTGTCCTGTTCGATAGGGCGCCACTTGCCCTCTTTCAGCATCACGTAGTGGTACTTTTGCTCTTCCACCACAATGCCAAAGAAGCCGCCACTTAACACCGCTTCATCCTGCAGTGCTTCGGTGGTTGCCATAAAACGTTGTGCTTCGCGGTTCAGTACTTGTTGCTGACCGCCGCTGCCGATAGAAAGCGTGACGGCAGCTGCCATCAATCCCATCAGCAGCACGACCAGCATCACTTCCAGCAGGGTAAAGCCTTGCTGCCGCTGAGCCTTTTTCATTACTGGAAGTTCTGCAGGTTCCAGTTGCCAATGTCATCTTCGGTGCCTGCTTGGCCATCTGGGCCAGCAGTGAAGACGTCAATCTTGCCGTGCTCACCAGGGCTTAACATCAGGTACTCATTGCCCCACGGATCTTGTGGTAAACGCTTGATGTAACCGCCATCACGGTAGTTACGTGGCTCAGGTGAAGAGGTCGGCTTTTGCACTAATGCATCCAACCCTTGTTCTGTGGTTGGGTATTTGCTGTTGTCCAACTTGTACATGTCGAGCTGGTTTTCCAGCGACACGATATCGGAAACCGCTTTTTGTTGATCGGCTTTCTCTTTGTTACCCATAATGTTAGGCACGACCAGTGCGGCCAACATACCCAAAATCACGATCACCACCATGATTTCCAGCAGGGTAAAACCTTGTTGTCTGTTATTGCGTTGCATTGACTTCCTCCAAAAAACGTCAGTGGCACGAATGCCCTTAGCCACTGACCATATTGTTGAGCGCCAGAATAGGCTGCAAAATTGCCATCACGATAAACAGTACAACCACCGCCATACTGACCACCAATGCTGGCTCAAATACCCCGAGCGCTAAATTCACGTGAGATTCAAATTCGCGGTCTTGGTTATCAGCTGCTCGCTCTAGCATCTGCTCCAACTCACCACTCTTTTCGCCAGAGGCGATCATATACAGCATCATAGGTGGAAACAGCTTGGTGTTGGTCAGCGCCGCCCCAAGACTGGTTCCTTCACGCACGCGAGCCGTTGCTTCGGCCACCGCGTCACGCACTTTAACATTCAGCATCACTTCACTGGCGATTCGCATCCCTTCAAGCAATGGCACCGAGCTGGCCGAAAGAATACTCAAGGTACGGGCAAACCGCGCTGTGTTAAGACCACGACTCACGCGACCAACCACAGGCACTTTCAGCAGGAAGGTATGATATTTCATCAGGAATTCTGGCCGCGCCAGCAGCCGTTGAAACACCACCGCAAAGAGCACGATGGCCGCCACCACAAATAGGCCGTAGTTTTGTAGAAATTCAGAAACACTAATCAGCGCCAGTGTTGTGCCCGGCAGCTCCTGTCCCATATGTTGGAACTGACTGACCACTTTTGGCACCACCGCGGTGAGCAACACAGATACAACCCCGATGGCAACCAAGGTCAGCACCGTTGGGTAGATCATTGCCTGCATCAATTTACTTTTCAGCTGTTGGCGCCGCTCGGTGTAATCGGCGAGACGATTGAGCACCACTTCCAAGTGACCTGATTTTTCTCCCGACGCCACCATGGCGCGGTATAAATCATCAAACACATGCGGAAATTCGGCCATCGAGTCAGCCAATGAGTAACCTTCAACAACCCGTGAACGTACCGCCATCACCATAGAAGCCAGCCGATCTTTTTCGCACTGCTGGCCAACCGCTTTTAACGCTTCTTCAACCGGCAAACCTGAGGCAATCAAGGTCGCCAACTGACGAGTGATCAGCGCTAACTCGGCGACCGAGATACGGCGACGGCGAGTGAAGAAATTGGCCGATGCGGCTTTTTTCTCTTTCTCGGTCACTTGTTTGATGTCGAGCGGGATCAGCCGTTGCTCGCGCAACTGGCTACGCGCATGCCGTGGAGTATCAGCTTCGATGACCCCTTTGACCTGTTTGCCCGCACTGTTGAGGGCTTTATAGTCAAATGCTGCCATGAATTACTCCTCGCGGGTGACCCGCAATACCTCTTCGAGCGTCGTCACACCGGCCAACACTTTTTGCATGCCGTCGTGGCGGATACTTGGCGAAATGCCACGCATATATTTCTCGATCGCTAATTCACCTTTACCACTGTGGATCAGCTCACGCACTTTTTCATCCACCAACAGCAGTTCGTGGATCCCAGTACGACCGCGATAACCGTTGTGACCGCATTTTTTACAGCCAACTGCCCGGTAGATCTTCACATCATCTCGGTCTTTCTTGTCCACACCCAGCAGCTGGCATTCCTGCTTACTTGGTTCATGCGCTTCTTTACAGTCATCGCACAAGGTGCGCACTAAACGCTGCGCCAACACGCCCAGCAAACTTGAAGAAACGAGGAATGGTTCAACCCCCATATCTTGCAGACGGGTAATTGCGCCCGAAGCGGTATTGGTGTGCAGCGTAGACAATACTAAGTGGCCAGTCAGCGAGGCTTGCACCGCGATATGGGCGGTTTCTAAGTCACGGATCTCACCAATCATCACCACATCCGGGTCTTGACGCAAAATCGCGCGCAAGCCTCGGGCAAAGGTCATGTCCACTTTGGTGTTCACTTGAGTTTGGCCAATCCCTTCGATTTCATATTCGATAGGATCTTCTACCGTCAGGATATTGATATCCTTGTGGTTAATATCGGTTAGGCCCGCATAAAGCGTGGTACTTTTCCCGGAACCGGTCGGACCGGTCACCAAAATAATGCCGTGGGGTTTGCGGATCAACTGTTCAAACTGCACTTCAATCGCTTTGGTCATCCCCAACTGCACTAAGTCGAGGTTACCGGCGTTTTTATCGAGCAGACGCAATACTACCCGTTCACCGTGGCTTGATGGCATGGTCGATACCCGCACATCCACCGCCCGTCCACCGATACGCAGCGAAATACGACCATCTTGAGGAACGCGTTTTTCGGCGATATCAAGCCGTGCCATTACCTTGATCCGCGACACCAACAAAGACGACAGCTTGCGATTTGGTTTCAATACTTCACGCAGTACACCATCGACACGGAAGCGCACCACGAGTTGCTTCTCGTAGGTTTCGATATGGATATCTGACGCTTCTTCTTTGATCGCTTCCGACAACAAGGCGTTGATCAAGCGAATGATTGGCGCGTCGTCGTCACCTTCCAATAGATCTTCTGTCTGTGGTAGCTCTTCAGCAAGGGTGAACAAGTCCATCTCATTGCCGATATCTTCCATCAGCTGTTGCGCTTCAGAAGAGTTGCTTTGATAGGTTTGAGTTAATTTGGCTTCAAACTGCGCTTCTTCAATTTTGATCAGCTTCAGCTCTTTCGCTGCGTAGCGTTTCGCTTCAAGCAGCGCGCTAATATCGGCGCGTGCGGTGTAAAACAGCGCCAGATCCTCGCCGTCATCGGCAATTAATACGCCATGACGATGGGCAAAGGCAAACGGCAAGCGCTCGCGATTGCCAGCGTACAGTTCATCCGCTTCAACCTCAGTCGCGATACCTAGCTCATCGCTAACCTGAGCCAAGGCTTCATTGCTGGTTTCAAGCTCACTCATAGCGTCAGTCATTGCCTTCTTGCTTGTTAGTGCCTACCCCTTCGCCACGCTTATAGCGTTCCAGAATTTCATTCACTTCTGGCGAGAAGTTGTTAGGGTCCATTTCGTCCAGCACAGGGACATTGGTATCAGGCATCAGATTCACGCCACGCTCAGCTTGTTGCAGCTGCAAGGCGCGGAAGTAGTTGTATTTACGGCCGGCAATACCTTCCATAGTGACCCCATCACGCACGATGGTCGGGCGGATGAAAATCATCAGGTTACGTTTGGTCTTGCGGCTGTTCGATGAGCGGAACAGTTGCCCAATCACCGGAATATCGCCCAGCAATGGCACCTTCTGTACGCTTTCTTGCACTTCTTCGTTGATCAACCCGCCCAGTACCACAATTTGGCCAGAGTCAGCCATCACAGTGGTGGTCAAACGGCGAGTGGCAAAGGTCACGTCAACACTGGTGTTGCCGTTGACGTTCGACACTTCTTGTTCGATGTTCAGCTTAACAGCGTTACCTTCGTTGATCTGTGGTACCACTTTTAGCTTCACACCCACTTCTTTGCGTTCAACGGTTTGGAATGGGTTGCTGTTGCCGTTTTGCGAGTTTTGCGAACCGGTCAAAACCGGCACTTCGTCACCGACAATAAATGAGGCTTCTTGGTTATCCAGCGTGGTAATCGAAGGGGTTGCCAATACGTTGGAGTTGGTATCGGTTGCCACCGCTTGCAGCAGTGCGGCAAAGTCACCAGACACAACGCCTAAAGCAGCACCACTGACATTGCCTAATGCTGAAGCAAGGTTAGTCACGTCGCCATCAATTGTCGGGTTGGTGGTTGTCACTGGGTTACCATTGCTATCAATGGTTGTCACCGAGTTACCATCTTCGCTACGCGCACTCCACACACCGGCGCCAATTTCACCGATGGTTGAGCCCACGTTATTAAACTGTGTCATCGCGCCAGACAGTGAGCCCATCTGTACGCCTAAACCTATGCTGTCACCCTCGGCCACTTCAACGATGATGGCTTCCACCAAGACCTGTGCGCGACGAATATCCAGCTGGTTAATCACATCTTCCAGAGTGCGCATCTGATCAGGCTCAGCATTCAACACCAAGGAGTTGGTTTCTTCATGGGCCATGACGGTGATTTCATTGCGACGTTTCGCCGTTGAACCACCCGCAGCACCGGCGGTTGCCGTGCCATTGGCTTTATCTTCTAACTGCTTAGCAAAGCCGGTTAATACTTCAACCAAATCTTTTGCTTTAGCGTATTTCAGGTAACGCACTTTGGTGTTGCCGCTGCTGGCTTGCTCGGCATCCAAACGGTTAATTAACTCAACAGCGCGTTCACGGCTACGAGGGTCACCACTGACAACGACCGAGTTAGTACGCTCATCGGCGACCACTTTTGGCGCTTGGCCCGGCAGCTGTTGTTGGTTGGCGCTATTGCGGTATAGGTTATCAACAATACGCACAATCTCACCGGCTGAGGCATAGTTCAGCTTCACAACGGTGACATCGACATCGCCTTGTTTATCGACTTGCTTGACGATCTCAACCAGTTTGTTCACTACGGCTGCGCGGCCAGTAATCATCAGCACGTTTGATGGATCGTAGTTAACAACGTTGCCGCCACCGGCGTTATCGTTCAACTGACGCAGTAACGGCGCGAGCTGCTTAGCTTCGGTGTTATACAAGGCAACAATACGAGTCACCATTTCATCACCAAGGCCTGGGGTGCTGTCATCAGCCACGCGAATGTTGGCTACTTTGGCGTCTTTATCTTTCACCACTTTGATGACGTTGTTATCCATTTCAACAACGGCATAGCCATAGACCTGCAGTACGTTTAAGAAAAACTGGTAATACTGCTCATCGTTCAACATGTCATAGCTGCGCACATTGATTTTGCCGCGAATGGTTGGATCAACGATGATGGTCTTGTTCAGGTTTTTACCAACAATATTGATAAATTCCTGAATCTCTGTGCCTTTAAAATTGGCGGCGTACTGTTCAGCCCAAAGCGGTTGTTGGACCAGCATTGCTGCCGAGGCCACGAGACCGGCTATCAGCTTGGAACGAATGCGCTTGTTGTTCATTATGCAACTTCCCCTAAATTCTGCGTCACTGTGGCAAACTGAGTGAAATTTCAGTGAGCTGACCTTCACGTTCAACCATGACAGAAATCTCTGTCAGCTCTGCTAATTGCCCCATAACCTCTAATGCCTGAGATGCATCGGTCAGATCGTAACCGTTGATAGATTTGGCAAGATCATTGGCTTTGAAACCGGCGGTACTAAATGCGGCCGCATTTTTGCCGGGATTGAGTCGGTAGCCCACCAGTTCGCCATCTTGCTGCACAGGTGATACCGCAATGTAGTCACTTAACTTATCTGGATTGGCCAACACTTCATCACGCAAGACGGCAGCGTCTTCTGGTGTCGCCCTCACATCCGCCTTAGCTTGCGCCAGATGGCTATTGGCGTCTTCACCTGCGGTAAATTCCAAACCATCCAACATCAGGGTTTCGTAACGCCCGTTGTTGGTGATGATGATGCGGTCGGCATAGACCTCTTTCAGCGATGCTGATGTGCCTTTAATTTTGTCACCCAAGCCGTAGGTTTCTTGCGAACCAGCAGATTGGATCACCGCCACACCGCGCTGTTCAGCGGTAGACGCGACAACACCGGTTAACAGAATAGACAGTGAAGTTTTAGGTGCATCGGTGATTAACACCGGCGCTTGATTGGCACGTTGCGTTGCAGCAGCATCCGCTTTACCAAACAAGCCAAGATTCTTGATCGTAGCAATATCTATCACACTGCCTTGAGTCACACTCACAGGTGAGGGTTGCCACTGAGTTGCGGTAGGCGACGCAGGAATGGCTTTCCAGGTCACTTGGGCTGCCAGATATAAGGCGAGAATCAACAACAGCCAAAACACCAGATTACTGGCTTGCCGCGCTGGAACTCTGCTGGCTTGTGCAATCGCTTTATCGAGTAAGTCCATATTCCCTGCAGCCTGAAATCAGGCAATTATCGTTATTTTAGTAATTTACAAACAAACCTGCGCCATGCTACCCCATCACACGCAGTGGCAACAAGTGTATAACCTGTTTGCAATTGGCTAAATTTGGCCAATTATGCTACCTTTGCGCGCTAAATAAGGGTGTGATGTGCCCCACTGTTTGACTTGCGTAAACGCTTAAGTTCATAAGCTTTTCGCAACTATGTGAACTTATGCCTCTTTTGACTAATTCAGGAGTTTCGTCATGGTGAACCAAGCTCACCAAAGCGAAGAAGCGGTCCGTCTCGACAAATGGCTTTGGGCTGCTCGCTTTTATAAAACCCGAGCACTCGCGAAAGAGATGGTCAACGCTGGCAAGGTGCACTACAACGGTCAACGTGCTAAGTGCAGTAAAACAGCTGAAGTCGGCGCGCGCATTAAATTACGTCAGGGATATGACGAAAAAGAGATAGTGATCAAAAAAATTTCCGGTATTCGCCAAAGTGCCACGGTCGCTCAGTCGCTTTATGAGGAAACGCCCGAGAGCATTAACAAGCGCGAAGCCAATGCAGAGGCGCGACGCCTGAACATACTGCAAAACCCATCACCCGATGGAAAACCAGATAAGAAGCAGCGGCGTCAGTTGCTGCGAATTAAAGATTATTGATGTGAGACGTAAATGACTAAAGATTCGCTTTATCGCTATCTGTTCGACAATGTCGATGTACGCGGTGAATTAGTACAACTTGAACAATGTTATCAACAGATCGTCACGGCGCACCAATATCCGCTGCGCTTGCAACTGCTGCTGGGTGAACTGTTGGCCGCCACCTCACTGTTAACCGCGACGTTGAAATTTAACGGTGATATCAGCGTACAACTGCAAAGCCAGGGGCCAGTATCGTTGGCGGTAATTAACGGTAACAATCAGCAGCAATTGCGCGGTGTTGCCCGTTGGAACCAAGAGATTGCCGACGATGCGTCGCTGAGCGACATGTTTCCGAACGGCTACATGGTCATTACCCTCACTCCAGTGAAGGGCGATCGCTATCAAGGTGTAGTGGCGCTGGACAAAGACTCTATCGCCGCCTGTTTAGAAAGCTATTTTGCGCAATCAGAGCAGTTGCCAACCGGCATTTGGCTGTTCGCCGATGGCAAACAAGCAGCTGGAATGTTGCTACAAGTACTGCCGGGCGAAGCCACTGAAACCGGTGAATTTGACCACCTGCAACAGTTAACGGCCACCATTACCGCCGATGAATTGTTCGGTCTGCCCGCTGAGCAAGTGCTGCACCGTTTGTATCATCAAGAGCAAGTGCGCTTGTTTGACCCGATTGCGGTGAGTTTTAAATGTACCTGTTCTCGCGAGCGCAGTGCCGCCGCCATCATCACCCTGCCAAAAGCAGAAGTGGATGACATTATTGCCGAACGAGGCGCAGTGGAAATGGGCTGTGAGTTCTGTAATAACCTTTACAGCTTTGATGCCGTGGATATTGACGCCTTGTTTAAAGACGCAGGCAGTGCACCTACACGGCAGCAATAAGCGCGGTAATGGCGTTAGCCCGCTAAAACAAAAACACCCGCAATTGTGCGGGTGTTTTTCTATCAATTTAATGCTGCGTTGACATTATGCTTCCATGCAGGCTTTGAGTTTATTCATCGCGTTCTTTTCTAACTGACGAATACGCTCTGCAGATACTTGATAGGTATCGGCCAGCTCTTGCAGGGTGATTTTGTTATCTTCATCTAACCAACGCGCACGCAGAATATGTTGGCTGCGTTCATCCAAGGTTTTAATAGCTGATAACAATCGGGATTGCGCGTTGGCTTCCCAGTTGTCATGTTCAACTTGTGCAGCAACATCTGACGAGTGGTCCTCAAGATACAATGCCGGTGCAAAGTCGCCATCATCGTCACTGTCGCTAGACATATCAAACGCGGCATCTTGTGCGGCCATGCGTGATTCCATCTCAGTGACATCCTCTTTGGATACCCCAAGATTTTCAGCCACCATGGAGACTTCTTCGTCGCTAAACCAACCAAGACGCTGCTTTGCTTTACGCAGATTAAAGAACAGTTTGCGTTGTGCTTTGGTGGTTGCCACTTTCACGATACGCCAGTTTTTCAACACGTATTCGTGAATTTCAGCTTTAATCCAATGTACCGCAAAAGACACCAAACGTACGCCGACATTTGGATCGAAGCGTTTTACCGCTTTCATCAAACCGATATTGCCTTCTTGAATTAAGTCGGCCTGTGGCAATCCATAACCTGAATAACCACGCGCAATGTGCACGACAAAACGAAGGTGCGACATAATGAGCTGCTTAGCTGCCTGCAGGTCACCTGTTTCCTGCAAACGCTTAGCCAGCGCATATTCTTCTTCGGCTTCCAACATTTTGATGTTGTTTACCGAATGAATATAGGCCTCGAGGCTATGGCTTCCCTGAGGAACCATCAAAGCCATTGATTGCGTTTGTTCAGTCATACACGCTCCCATTTCATTTACCGCAAACCCGCAGCAGAATTCCGCGGGGTTTTGGCACTATCAATGAATTGACATGATATGTCAACCATCGCTACTGCCCAGACACTATTTTCGTCCCGTCAGTAAGACATTTCAAGTGAACATTAGTTCATAGATTCATCAACTGATGGAGTGCTGCAGTCTTCAGCCAAATGCGATTAAGCATCAACTCGGCTCAATCGCTCGCAGATGATGGCGCACTGAAATAAATGAGCCCAACCAACCAAGGAATGAAGCAATCAACACCATGTCGAGCAGCTCGGCGAATGACAAACCTTTCAGGTGCAGATTACTGCCATAAAGCCCCAACAGATGGGTTAAGGCACCATCGAGATACCACACTAAGATATTGATAATCAGCCACGCCAACATGCCACCCACAACCCCATACCAGATACCGGTATAGAGAAACGGCCGCTGAATGAAAGCCTCAGTCGCCCCCACTAACTTCATCACTTCAATTTCGCTGCGGCGATTCATAATCGCGAGGCGAATGGTGTTACCAATGATCAGCACCACCGCCAACACCAGCAGCGCACCAATGGCAATCACGGTGCGCTCCAGCACATGCACCAATGCTTGCAGTCGTTCGAGCCACTCAATATCAAGTCGCCCAAAGCTGACCTCTGGCTCATGTTCCAACTTGGCGAGGAGTTCTCGCGCACCTTGCGGCGTAGAGTAACGTTCGGTGGGGAATACAGTGACGACGGCAGGCAGCGGGTTTTCATCGAGGTAATCAATCGCATCACCAAAGCCTGACAGCTTACGAAACTCATCTAATGCCTGCTCTTTCGAGATAAAGCGCACATCGTCGATTTCGGGGTACACCTTAATCCGAGCGATCAAGCTTTGAATGCTTTTATCTGAACGCGGGCCATCGATAAACAGCGAGATTTGCGCGGCGCTATCCCACGACTGAGTTATGGTTTCGGCGTTTTTCACCATCACTTGTAATGCTGCGGGCAGGCTCAAACTGACACCGAGCACCGCCATGGTCATAATCGATGACACAGGGCTGCGCCACAACTCGCCGAGCGATGCCATGGCATGCTGCAGATGGCGAATGAAGAACATCACAATGCGGCCAGAAATCGGTAATTTACTGCGGGTTAAAGATGCGCTAGTTGCCATGCATTGCCCCTCAGTTCACTGGCATGGCGACATCAGATTCGCCACCTATCATACGACCTTGACGCAAAGTCAGAGTGCGATACTTCATCCGCGCAATCAACCCGAGATCATGGGTCGCAATTAACACGCTAGTGCCTGCATCATTAAAGGTTTCGAACAATCTCAGAATGTCCATCGACAATTTGGGGTCGAGGTTACCGGTGGGCTCATCCGCCAGCAGCAGCGCAGGTTTGTTCACAATTGCGCGAGCAATCCCCACCCGTTGTTGCTCACCACCAGACAACATAATCGGGTTGTGACGTTCTTTGCCGAACAAACCCACCATGTCCAGTGCAGCGGCAACCCGTTTACGGATTTCGCCGAGAGTAAACCCTTCAATCACTAACGGCAGCGCCACGTTGTCGAATACGCTGCGATCCATCAGCAGATGATGGTTTTGGAAAATCATGCCGATTTCTCGGCGCAAGTACGGCACATGGCCACGCTTGATATCGGCAATGTCATGACCGCCGATAAACACGCGGCCGGCACTAGCACGTTCAATCACGGTAATTAATTTGAGCAGGGTACTTTTCCCGGCGCCTGAGTGACCGGTTAAAAATGCCATTTCGCCTTTGCGAAGATGGAAGTTCACCTCGGTCAGCGCTTTCTGACCACCGGGATAGATTTTACTGACCTGCTCAAATCGAATCATATTAACTGTCCGTTTTTTCCTGGCTGAACAGGGCATCGATAAAGTCTTTGGCGACAAAGGTACGCAGATCATCAATCTGCTCTCCAACGCCGATGTGACGAATAGGAATACCAAATTTATCGGCAATCGCAAAGATCACCCCGCCTTTGGCAGTACCATCTAACTTACTGATTGTAATCCCTGTTACACCCACGGCTTCGTTAAACAGTTGTGCTTGGCTAATGGCGTTTTGGCCAGTGCTGGCATCCAAAGTCAGCATCACTTCATGCGGTGCATTCGGGTCGAGTTTCTTCATCACCCGCACCACTTTTTTCAGCTCTTCCATCAAGTGCGATTTGTTTTGCAGACGCCCCGCCGTATCGGCGATCAACACATCAACACCGCGCGCTTTGGCAGCTTGCAGTGCATCGAACAAAACTGAGGCGCTGTCTGCACCAGTATGCTGGGCAATTACCGGAATATTGTTACGTTGCCCCCACACTTGCAGCTGTTCCACCGCCGCCGCACGGAAAGTATCACCCGCCGCCAACATCACGCTCTTACCTTCGCGTTGATACTGCTTCGCCAGTTTACCAATAGTGGTGGTTTTACCCACACCGTTAACGCCAACCATCAGCAACACGAATGGGCCTTCGCTGTTTTCAGGAATGAGCGGCACACTGACGGGCTCGATCATCGCCAGCATTTCATCACGCATCAGGTCATATAAAGCTTCAGCATCTTTCAGTTGTTTGCGACTGGCATGTTCGGTCAAACGGTCGATCAGTTTGCGGGTGGTTTCAACGCCCACATCGGCGATCAACAGTTGCTCTTCTAGCTCTTCAAACAGGTCATCATCAATCTTTTTACCGCGGAACAACCCGATAAAGCCTGAGCCTATGTTTTCGCTAGTGCGCATCAAGCCACGCTTTAGGCGGGCAAACAGGCCTTCGCGTTTTGGTTTTTGTTGCGGCTCTGGCTGCGCTTCTGCTTCTGCTTCTGCTTCTGCTTCTGCTTCTGCTTCTGCTTCTGCTTCTGCTTCTGCTTCTGCTTCTGCTTCTGCTTCTGCTTCTGCTTCTGCTTCTGCTTCTGCTTCTGCTTCTGCTTCTGCTTCTGCTTCTGCTTCTGCTTCTGCTTCTGCTTCTGCTTCTGCTTCTGCTTCTGCTTCTGCTTCTGCTTCTGCTTCTGCTTCTGCTTCTGCTTCTGCTTCTGCAACAGTTGACTCTACTGCAGCAGCCTCTGCAAGGACTACCGGCGCTACTTCAGCAACTTCTGGCTCTGGCTCTGGCTCTGGCTCTGGCTCTGGCTCTGGCTCTGGCTCTGGCTCTGGCTCTGGCTCTGGCTCTGGCTCTGGCTCTGGCTCTGGCTCTGGCTCTGGCTCTGGCTCTGGCTCTGGCTCTGGCAGAGAATCCGCCACGGACGTGGTTTCAACAACCGTTTCTGCTACGGGTGTTATTTCAAGCTGCACTGCATCGTTCGCGTCAACGTTTACAGTGCTGTCAATGCTGGCATCGGTTGATGCCTGCTCAAGCGGTTGTGCTTCAGGAGTAGGCTCCTGCGCTTGCTTATCTTTGCGGAACCAGGAGAAAAAACCTTTCTTAGCCATTCGTTATCAATGCTCAATCGTAATGGGTGGTAACAGGCAGTCGAGCTGAGGTCAACTGCAAATCGGGCGGCTTGCCCAGTGTATTCATGCGCGCTGGCCGCTTTGCGCTTCGCGTTCTTTGGCGAGTTTGTTATAGAATAGCGGCGCTCGCTTTAGCACCGTGACACAGTAAGTAAAAACTGCTGCATTTTGACGGCGTTAAAATAATCGGCACAGTCTACCATTTTATTTGTTCTGGCAAAATCACGGGGGTCAAATGTCCAAAAATCGCCCAGGCAGCGGTCAAGTGCGTATTATTGCGGGGCAGTGGCGCTCGCGGCGCTTGCCCATCCATGATCTGGACGGATTACGCCCCACCACTGACCGAGTACGCGAAACCCTGTTCAATTGGTTGAGCGCTGACATTGCCGGTAGCCAAGTACTGGACTGTTTCGGCGGCAGTGGCGCATTGGCATTAGAAGCGCTATCACGCTACGCCGATTTTGCTCGGATTTATGAACTGCAAACCACGGCGGCAAAACAACTGCAGCAAAATCTGGCCACCTTGAAGTGCGACCATGCCGAGGTGCTAAATCGCGATGTGATTGCCGCACTGAGTCTGCCCGCCGACCGTCACTTTGATCTGGTGTTTATTGATCCGCCATTTCGTAAAGGCTTGGCGACACAAACCATTGACCAACTAGATAAAAACAATTGGCTTAACGAATTAGCGCTGATTTATGTGGAAGTCGAAAGCGAGTTAGGTGCACTGAACGTACCCGCAGGATGGGTACAGCTTAAAGAGAAATTGGCAGGACAAGTATGTTATCGCCTCTATCAACTGCAACGTGAGGCTGAATCATGCTGATTACTTTTGGAAAAATGCTTACCCTGCTGGCGTGGTGTTTGATGGGTTACAATCTGCTGCTACCGTTTGGCGGCAATATTTCGCTGATCCTCAATATCCTGCTCGGTGTCACTGTGATGATGCACCTGCTGCAAACCTTAATGTTTTATTCGGTGTTCAACAGTCTTTTGCCACTCAAGGGCAAGGATTATCTGCAAGCCTTTGTGTTTGGCGTGTTTGCCTTGCTGCAATATCGTAGGCAAGCGATGGCGAAGATCGCCGAGCAGCAATCTTCGCGTTAAACATCGCCCATCGGCACGCTAACGTAAAAAGCGGATGGCAAGGGGGTAATGAAACACCTTGCCTTCGCTCGCTTTAATGGCGGCGATGACGGTAACAATCAGGTTTAGCAGCCCCAAAAGCCCCAGTAATACAAAGCCCACCAGCACAAATGCCAACACAGCACTTATTGCGAAGTAAATCAGCATACTGATCTGAAAATTGAGGCAATTTTTGCCGCACGCTTCAATAAAAGACGAGTCTTCACGCTTCATCAAATACACAATGAGCGGCCCAAGCACATTGCCAAACGGGATCAGGTAGCCAGCAAAACTGGCGCAGTGTACCAGCACTCCCATATCACGTTCTTGCCGAGTGATTGTTTCCATTGTCATCACCATCCTTGATAAAGGTGTTCACTGCCATATAACCGCCCCTGCCAACTTTCGCAGCGATTACTGGCAAGGCGCTTGTGGAGATTTTGCTGCCAGTCGCTGCCAAGCGCAGGTGCAGTCAGCAATCGCTGATAAGCTGCGGCATCAAACGGTTCGGCAAAATAGAGCGCGATGGCTTCAGCAACCGTGATATCCCCATGACGCTGCACAATAGCGACCGCATCGCCTTCGTTAATGGTGCCCGGTGTGAGCACCCGATACAGCCAGCCGCAGCGCGCCGTATCTTGCATGGTACGGGCAAATTCGCGCTGACGAAACTGCAGATTGGTTTTAAAACAGGGGGCGCGCGGTAGGGTGATTTGCAGCAACACCTCACCAATTGCAATCTCATCGCCGATGCAGACATCTTGCTCCAGCAAACCTAGCGTTGAGATATTTTCACCCAAGGCCGGCGCTTGCCGATCGGCCGCCATCAGCCCCTGCTGTTTGAAAAAGGCATAATGCTCTTGCGGGAAGTGATGCAATACGCGTTCATCACCGCCATGGTTTTTCAGGTCAAATCGGGTATCACCTTCAAGATGATCGCGGTGCACGATGAGTTGGCGCATGGTCTGCTTACTGTTGATGCCACTTTGCACCTCTTCAGTAAAGCGGTTGCCCGTTCCGGCATACAATCCTGTTAAGCTGATCGTCATCTTTCGCATCCTATCGAGGTTGAGCCATTAATGACTCAGCACAATGTTATTACGGCCATTTTCTTTGGCTTGATACAAGGCCTTGTCTGCACGATTGAGCAGTTGCTCGCCCGTCTCCTGCGACTGCAACTCAGCAATACCCCCGCTGATGGTCACCACTAGCTCCGCCTTGTTAATCTGCAGTAAGTGTTCACTGATTTTACGCCTGATCAGCTCCGCTTCAGCGGCAGCTTCAGTCAGTTCAGTGCCTTTCAGCAACACAATAAACTCCTCACCGCCCCAACGGCAGACTACTGCGGCATGAGCAAAGTGCTGCTGTAACTGCAAACTCACGCTTTTCAGCACCAAATCACCGATACTGTGGCCGTATTGATCGTTGATGCGTTTGAAGTGGTCAATATCAAATAGCAGCAAAGATAACGGACTGTGTTGTTTGTGTGCCTGCGGAATGGCACGCGTCACCTGTTCCTCAAACACTTGGCGATTGGCTAAGCCAGTCAGCTTGTCAGTAGAGGCCATTTTTTCGAGCCGGCGCTGATAGCGGCCAAGGGTCATATTGGCGGTCAGCAACACAATGGAGGTCACCAATAGGCTGATCCCTAAGTTACTCCATAAGGTGGTCAGCAGTTGTTCATCGCCTTGAGTCCCGCGCTGCTCTACCAACAGATACCATTGAAATTCTGGCACGTAGCGGCTGTTAATGAAGTAGGTTTCGCCTTCGAGCGTGAAGCTAAATGCGGAACTCGGATTCGCCAAAATACGAATCGCATTCTCTGCTAAGCCCGGGGTTTGCTGCAAAGTGGCCGCGCCTGAGTAGTCGACACTGTGCAGCATCACTGTGCCTTGACGGTCAACAAAAAATACTCGACGGTTGTAGCGTTTTTGGTAATGCTCGATCAGCGCTCCGACCTTTTCCACCTCAAGGCCTACCCCTGTGACACCAATGAAATTACCGTCGTAGTCAAACACCTTATTGTTGACAAATACAGTAGTCTTGGTGCGATCTGCAGTATCTAAATCGATATTGATTTCATAGTCTTGCGATTGCGGCAACCCACGGGTGCGGTAGTACCAACTATCGTTCGGGTCGGCTTCACTGATCTGCTTCAAAATGCCGCTCGAATGGTAATAGTTGTGGCTGACGTCTGAAACAAAAAAGCTGGTAACTGTGCCGTATTTCTCTTGGATCTCTTTCAAATAACGGATCAACCGCTCTGGCTGCTGCTCGTTACCTAAGGTCCAATCGCGCACAAAGGTGTCATGCGCCATCAAGGACGAGATAAAGATTGGCTTGAGCAAATCTTGTTGGATTTCGGAATAGATATTGTCGCTGGTCAGCGGCAGCGTATTTTCTTCCACCTGCTGACTCAATGAGCTGTGCGCCACCCAATAACTAAACCCGCTGGTCACCAAAAAGGCACCTAATAGCAACACGGCAAGCAGCCACATTGTTCTCTTTTTATCATTCCAAAGGCTCATGCCCATGCGCCATTCCATCCTACAACTAGCTAAATTTGGGGTGCTTCATATACTTATCGCAATAAGTTGGCAGCTTACCTTAATTCACTAATAGGCGCATTTTTTGATTGTTGAGGAATAAAAAAACCCGTTTTATTACTAAAACGGGGGAACAAATAGGGGTTAAATATCCGTGTTTAGCAACGCTGGGGACGTTGCAATGCACCTGCGCAAGCATGGCAAATCGAGATGACAAGCTGATGACAAAAAAATGCCCCACAAATGTGAGGCCTCTAGAAAACAAACAAAGCTACGAAGGGAGAGTCAAACACGAGTTAAGTTACTAACTCGGAGCACATAGTAGGCATCGCCGATGACAGGCAGATGACGTTTTTAACGTTTTTTGATGACAATCCTTACTGCGCATGCTGCAGATAACAACGCAGCGTTTCACCGGGGATGGAGGTTTCCGATGCCACCGCATGGGCGCCCCACACTGCGGCCTCTTGCATCGCCGCGTCAATCATCATGCCACTGACTAAACCGTGGATCAGCCCTGCAGCATAAACATCGCCCGCACCGGTGCTATCTACCACAGTGGCTGGCTTAGCGACCACATGCAATTCACCGCCGGCGTGGTATAAGCGCGCGCCTTGATCGCCCTCAGTGATAATAAAATACTGCAGCGACTCACCCGCAATGCTGCGGCCATACTCCCACATCGACAAGGGTGTGCGCTCATGCATATCGGATAATGACGACAACAGAATATGGCATGGCCGAGCACGCTCATCTTTCGCCAACTGCGCCACCACCAATGAGTGTGCTAAGGCAGATTTTGCCCAACTGGCCGCGCCCTGTGCAGACGAGTTGAGATACACCGCTTGCCACTCCGACCAATCCGGTGGCGTAGCTAACTGAAACAAGGGCCGCTCAGGACGAATAATCGTGCGCTCGCCATCTGGCGTCATCAGCAGCATGATTTCGCAGGTTTGTTCGGGATGGCGTGACACTCGGCGGCAATCCAAGCCATTTACGCTGGCTTGCGCCAACAGCCAATCGCCCAACTCGTCGCGCCCCACTTGGCTGACCAGCGCCACCTTGTGACCTGCCCACTCGAGGCCAATCCCAGTATTGGCACCGCCACCGCCCAAGCGCCGACCGCCATCTTCATAATGGTAACGACCACCTTTTTGTAGCGTTTTGTTCAGCTGTAAAATGCGATCGCAATTCAGATTGGCGATCAGCAGAATATTAGCCATGCGGACTCCTTGCCTGAAACCTCAGCTTCAAGCGATAAAACGTTGAACGGCCGGCAATGCGGCCTTGCCATCACTCAGCCCCAATTGATACACGGCTTCCACTTTGGACACATCGCGTTCCAGCCGCGACAACCCCAGTGGTTTGGCTGGTTGGATCACCAGCGCGCTGCCTTGCTCAACCCGCTGCGCCAAATCCACCAGCGCATCGTTATAGCGTTGATGCCGTTGCAGTAGCGCCTGTGCCACTTGCGGATAGTGCCGATAGGCTCTTTTAGCCAACCATTTGGGTTTAAATGCCGATTTTCGATAGTCGGCATCTTGGGTCAAAATCACCAGCTGCTTTTGGTAACCATCCTTGCAAGCCTGAGCCACTGGGATAGGTGTAGCAATGCCACCATCCAAATAGGCTTGCCCAGCAATAGTCACCGGCGGCGAAATAAATGGCAGGCTCGACGAGGCGATTAGAATATCCAGCAACTGCTGATGACTGTCAAAATCTGCCATGCCAAAAAAGTCGGTCTCACCGCTTTGGCAGTTAAACGCGCCCACTTTAAATTCGGCATCGCGGCCTAAAAAGGTATCAAAATCAAACGGCACTAACTCATGCGCCATCTGCCGATAAGTGAAATCGACATTGACGTAATTGCCGTTTTTCAACCAATGACGCCAGCCCATGTAGCGTTTATCCGCCAAATAGCGTTGCTGAATCGTTAGGTTACGCCCCAGCTGCTGCGACAAATAAGACGCAGGATAGATCGCCCCAGCGGAAACCCCCACCACATACGGAAAATGTAATTCGGCCGCTAAAAAGGCATCCAAGACACCGGCGGTATAAATGGCACGTAAACCACCCCCTTCTAGCACGAGTGCAGTTGCTGTCATCGAGTTCTCCCTGTATTCGATGCTCCAGCATACTCAAGCCCAACACTTCGGCAAACGTTTACATCAAACAACCACATTTTTTGTTGGAATGGCCACAGAAACGCTGGTATTTTCTTCAAGATTTCAGTTTGGGCAAAGGGAACTGACCATGAAACGGCTACTCTTTTACGCGCTGTTGATTTACGCACTGTGGATGACTTGGGAGCGCTTCGGCGGCGATGAACTACTGCCGCAAAGCAGCATCACCATAAAGCAGGAAGTACGTGACCTGATCAACAAGGAAGCGGACAAACTGCCAAAGTACGGCAGCCAAAACAATTTCCGCTGTGATGGCCGCAAATACTGCTCTGAGATGCGCTCACGAGAAGAGGCAGAATTCTTTTTGAAAAACTGCCCCGATACCCGTATGGATAGTGATAACGATGGCATTCCATGTGAAAACGACAGCCGTTGGTAGGCACCGTTAGCCTTTAAGGCGGAATAATAAAAACGGCGACTAAGATAATGCTTGTCGCCGTTTTTATTTGATAGCAGCTGACGTTAGAAACGATATTTCACGCTGAGGGTGACATTACGCGGCGTACCATAGTGGTACACACTGTAAGGCAGCGTTGAAGCGGCCATGTAAGCGTAATACTGCTTATCCAACAGGTTTTCCACGTTTAGTTGCAGATCGAGATGGTCGTTAATATCGTAACGCGCCATCAAGTCAACCAAGGCATAGCTTCCTTGTTCAATCAGCACGCTGCCACTGTCTGAATAGGCATTACTTTGCCAATTCACCCCACCACCAATGGTCAACTGCGGCAATAGCTGCTGCAACTGATAGGTGGTAAACAGCTTGAACTGCTGTTGCGGCGCATCGGTTTGTACCCGCTTGCCTGCTGCATCTTCAGCATGGAATTGCGAATAACCGGCGCTGATGTTCCAGCCTTCAGTTGGCTCACCCACCACTTCAACCTCAAAGCCGGTACTTTCGGTGCCTTGAATCGCAATCGATGCCGAGGTGATGTTATTGGCTAACTGCTCAGGTGTCGGCACAAAGCTGGTGTCGTTTTGCGCTAAGTTATCTTGGTCGATTTTAAACAACGCAACTGATGTGTGCAGCCGGTCATCAAAAAAGCTGCTCTTTAAGCCAATCTCATAAGCTTTCCCTTGCAGCGGATCGAGCAAGTCACCGTTGGCATCTTTGGCATTTTGTGGATTAAAGATCTCGGTGAAACTGGCGTAAACTCGGTGCTGTTCGCTGAGGTCGTACAGTGCGCCCACGTAAGGCACAAACTCGCCACTATTACCAAAATTCACATCGCCCCAGCTGATCCCTTCGCGGTTCCAACTGGAGATACGTCCACCAGCAATCAACTTCAATTCGTCGGTGATGGCCAGGCGGGTGGCAGCATAAAAACCTTTTTGTTCGGTCGATAGATCTTGGCTACGCGTGGCGGTGTCGCTCCAACTTGGCTCGCCAAAGGTGTTGCCTTGTTGCCAGCTGTAAAAGTTGTCAATTACATGCGCGTCGTAGAAACCGCCCCCCGCAATCGGTGTGGGTTCATGAGTATCGGTATAGCCTTTCTGCTTGCTATACAGCGCGCCCATCACAAATTCATGACTGCGGGAAAACAGCTCATAATCGCCTTTCAACTGCAGATCAAAGTTGTTGGAGTTGTTCTCCGCATGGCTGTTATAACGCTGTCCTGACAAACCTGTACCGCTGGTTTCATCGAGCGCTCCAGACATGTAGATCAACCGCGATGCGCTTTCATACTCCATGCGGTTATAGTTGGCCACCAGCTGCCAGCCATTGCTAAACAAGTGGTTGATGTTGGCAAACAGGTTTTTGTTGGTGGATTCCCATCGGGTCCAATCGGCGCCGGTGGTGGTCGCGACATCCCAATCTGTGCTGCTGCCATCGGCAAACACTGCCGGTAAACCGCCCCACATGGCGCCGTGAGGATCGTTGTTGTTGTAAACTGCGCCCACGCGCAACAGGGTGCTGGTACTGATATCGGCATCCACTACGCCGTAAAGAATGGTTTTGTGGTCTTGGTAATATTGCTGGAACGAGTCGTTATCAACGTATTTCGCCACTATCCGACCGCGTACTGTGCCATCGCTATTGAGCTTGCTGCCTACATCGGCGGTCATCTGCTTTTTATCCCAACTGCCCACATCGAATTGCAGATAGCCGCTAAGCTCTGTCGCATCAGCATGCTTACGCACCAAGTTAATCGATGCGGATGGATCGCCAGCGCCAGTCAGCAAACCCGTGGCACCACGCACCACTTCTACTCGTTCGTAAAGCGCTACATCGGACACGGTTTCCCCCGCATCACCACCTAAGCTCCATGACAAGGGCACGCCATCAATCTGGTAGTTTTGAATCGCAAAACCGCGCGCGCTAAAGCCATTACGCACGTTATCGGTCTTTGAAGAAGACAAGCCCACCGAGTTATTCACCACGTCCACCACAGTATTCAACGCTTGATCGCGGATCCGTTCGTCAGTGATGATGCTGACCGATTGTGGTGTTTCTCTAAGAGTCAGCCCCAGTCCGGTGGCAGTATCGATGGTTTTACTCACGGTATACTTTCCTATGACCGTGATTTTTTCAATCGATGGATTAACGTCAGTTGCCGTCTCGGCTGCTAAAGTTACTGTGGGATACAGTGCTGCGGTAATCGCCGCGGCAAGCGGTAAATGAGCATAGCGCATAGTGAAATTTCAACTTATTGAGTCACAGAAGGCTGGCATACTATATCAAATGATAACCATTATCATTACGATTTATTGTAAATGTGATGTATTTCCCTCTTTGCGGCGTATAGGCAGCATGATGGTTACCCGCTATCTCGGCGCAACAACTGCGAATTGTTTTGACTTTTTCACCGAGAAAACGATAACTATGTGGGCTATCCGCTACTGCCGTTACGCGGAATCAAGTAAGGGAGTTTTATGAAATCGCTGCTGATGTTGGTCACCATAATGCTGTTAACTGCCTGTACTGGGATCACCCATTCCCCCAGCCAGCAAGCCGTTAATTGGGCCGATGATGTCAGTTTTGATGCAATGCGGATTACCGTTGGTTGGGCAGATGATTATCAGCAACGCTGTCACGACCAGCGCCCACTCGGCAAAATTTACGATTTAGCTGATGCGGGCGATTGGCAACAACTGGCCAGTGTTGGCGAGCAGTGGCTACAACAATGCCCAATCGATATCCGTATTCACTACATGACCAGCATGGCGCTGGAGCAGATCAACGATCAGGCGGGTGCCGACGATCACTATCGCTGGTTTGAAGGCTTGATGCAGTCGTTAGTGGCCTCAGGTGACGGTTCAACGCCGCAAACCGCCTATGTCACTGTATCAGTGCAAGAGGAGTATGACGCCATGTACTTCTTTCAAGTGCGCCCCACCCAGCAACGTTTGATTCGCGATCCGCTCTGTGATGAAGTGCAAGTGGTGGATAGCAAGGGCGACGAGATGGTGCTCTATTTTAATCCTTCCGCTCACTTCAATCGCCTCTCCAAAAAGCACGCCCAGCAGTAATGTTACCCAGAGCTATCAAGCCGCAATGCGCCTTGATAGCGTAGAACTTCGCCCATAAACACACAGGCCAGCGTACCAAACGATGAATTTGTGCCCTTGGCACTTAATTTGTCATACAAATTTGAATAATATAGCGGCATCAGCCTTATGTTTTGGATGTCAGCATGTTCAATTTTGATTACCACAACCCAACCAAGATTGTATTCGGCCAAAACCGTTTAGCCGAACTCGATAGCCTGATCCCCGCCGATGCCAAAGTGTTGCTCACTTATGGCAGTGGCAGTGTCAAAAAATTTGGCACCTTAGATGCGGTAAAAGCCGCGTTGGGGCAACGCACAGTGCTGGAGTTTGGCGGGATCGAACCCAATCCGCGTTATCACACCCTGATGCGTGCCGCTGAGTTTGCCAAAGCTGAGCAGATCGATTTTTTGTTAGCGGTTGGTGGTGGCTCGGTGATGGACGGCACCAAGTTTATCGCCTTAGCAACCCACTACCGTGGCGACTGCGCCGAACTGCTATTCAAAGGCACCCAGCAAGTGGATGCCAGCAGCGTACTCCCGTTAGGTACGGTGGCCACGCTACCGGCCACCGGCTCGGAGATGAATGGCAATGCCGTCATCAACCACCCTGATGGCAAACTGGCACTGTCATCGCAGACGGTTTATCCGCAGTTTTCTATTCTCGATCCGAGCCTCACTTTTACCCTGCCGACAATTCAGGTAGCTAACGGTGTGGTCGATGCGTTTGTGCATGTGTGCGAGCAATACATGACCTATCCGGTTGATGCCCGTATTCAAGACCGCATGGCTGAAGGGATTTTGCGCACGCTGATTGAGATCGGTCCGGTGACGATCAATGAACCCAACAACTATGACGCGCGCGCCAACTTAGTGTGGAGTGCCACCAATGCACTGAATGGCTTAATTGGCGTGGGCGTGCCGCAAGATTGGGCGACCCATTGCATTGGCCATGAGTTAACCGCTCGCTTTGGCATTGACCATGCGCAAACCCTAGCGATTGTGATGCCAGCGTTGTGGCAAGCGCATCGCAACCAAAAAGCCGCCAAACTGCTGCAATATGCTGAGCGTGTGTGGGATATTCAGCAAGGCACAGAGGAGCAGCGAATTGACGCGGCAATTGACAAAACCCGAGCGTTTTTTGAAAGTTTGGGGATTCACACCCGCCTAAGTTATTACGTTGCGGATCAACAGTATATCGACGATATCATCGCCGCGCTCGAAGCCCATGGCATGACCCAACTCACCGAAAGCCAAGATCTTGATTTAGCACATAGCCGAGAATTATTACTGGCGGCGTGGTAAACCATTGCTCGGTTGAGCGTCATTTAGCCAAACTGCGCGGCCAACTTGCCGAAGACCGCGCAAACTAGCGCTTGCCGACATGACAGCGTCATGGTTTTCTACGACAATGCGGCGCTCAGGGGTTAACAAGACAGGGATAAATGAAACAATCAACCAAAATCACGCTAATAGGTTTGCCAGTATTAGCAATTATCGGCGCCGTGGCTTGGTGGTTTCTCGCAACCAATTCAACTCACAATGCCAACGCACTGTGGCAATTGATCAGCCAACGCTGTGTGGTTGGGCTTGCCAAAGACGGTAACCCAGCTCCCTGTACCAAGGTGGATAAAGCAAAAGGTTACGTCACCTTAAAAGATCGCAACGGCCCATTGCAGTATCTGTTGATGCCGGTCAGCAAAATTACCGGCACCGAAAGCCCAGCATTGCTGCAACCGCACGCGCCACAATTCTTTTCACTGGCATGGAATGAACGCCAGCTGCTGGAAGAAAAATATGGGCGCCCGATTGATGACCAAGCCTTGTCACTGGCGGTCAACTCCGCGTTTGGTCGCACCCAGAACCAACTGCATATTCATATCTCCTGCTTGCGCGCCGATATCCGGGCACAGCTGGATAAACTGGCACCGCAACTAAACAATCAATGGCAACAATTTTCTTTGGATAACAGCGATTACCAAATCCGCAGCCTCAGCCATGATGAATTTTATGCCCAAAGCGTATTTCAACGGATCGCCAGCGAGCTCAACATTGATAGCGATGATATGGGCAAATACGGCTTAGCCTTAACCACCTTAGCCGATGGGCGCTTTGCATTATTGGCGCTACGCGCCAGTTGGTTCGGCATGGAAAACGCCAGCCCAGAACTGATCCAAGACCATAGTTGTTCAATTTTAGATCCTGCGCCATAGTCTAAAATTCAGCGACTCATTGGCGCGGCAGCGAGGGGGCTTAGCAACACGCCCTTGATAGCGCCAACAAAACAGCATCCACACAACCACAGCGCCGCCGCAACAGGCGACCCAAGATAGTTGGAGACACACTATGTACCGTTTTATCGGATTATTACTGCTGGCAATGAGCAGCCAAGTGCATGCTTGGGGCTTTACTGGCCACAAAGCTTTTTGCCAAGCCGCCTTTGATCTGACGCAGCCTGCAACCCAGCAGGCGCTGAGCGCCATCGCCGCTAAACAGGGCGAATATCATTCCTTTGCCGAGGCATGCACTTGGGCTGATGACATCAAGAAAGATCATCAATGGGATTGGTCGAAACACCTGCACTATGTGAATGTAACACACGACGATCAACAACTGACCGACAGCGATTGTGCGGCTAAAGGCTGTGTGCTCAGCGGCATTCGCGATATGCAAACTCGGCTGCAACAAGATAAGCAAGATTGGCAAGCGCTGTTCTTTTTGGCGCACTTTGTCGGCGATCTACATCAACCGATGCATGTCAGCTTTGCCGATGATTTGGGTGGCAACAAAACCAAGGTGAGCTTCTTTGGTAATCCCGCCAACCTGCACGGTATTTGGGACTACGGCATTATCGAGCACTTGGTTGGCGATGATTGGCATGGCTGGGGCGATAAGCTGGCCGCCAATGCCAAAGCGCAGCATTACACTGCGGAAGGTACAGCGGCGCAATGGGGCGATGAATCACTGCAGCTCACCCAGAAAATTTACGCCAACTATCACGAAAATGCCGAACTAGGCCAAGGTTATGTCAGCGCTAATGCACTGCAGATTGAACAACAGATTGAGCATGGCGCAGTGAGACTCGCCAAGCTGTTAGATCAGCTGTACGGCAACTAATCCCTGTTGTGGCTTAACCGAGTGTGTTTTACAGGTAATTAAGTCTGCGCCACTTACTCGCGGTGATCACGTCAACCAGATTAAAACTCCCTGTTTTTTACGGGGAGTTTTTGTTTTTCACTCCACCACGTTCAACCGTTATTTCCCGCGCTTTTGGCCAATGCAGCCCCTTTTCTCTTTGTTACAAGTGTAAAGATTAACGCGTCAGTGAAATATTAAATTTTCATATTAATCAATATATAAACATTTATTTAACCACATTTTGCGTGCTAATTGATCCAGATCAATTAAATGCAAATGAGAATGATTCTTGATCTGTTTTAATCAAGTCACTATATTAGCCGTCGCTGAAGAGACAACCACCAGCAGTTGTCCACTAACCACTTACTACATCGGGATTTTCAAGATGAAGACGAAGAAACTGCGTCAAGGACGAGTACGGCTAAGCGCGACTGTTTTAGGCTCATTAACATTGGGGATGGCAGTTGCGCCAGTAATGGCCGATGAGCAGGCCACTGCTCAGCAAGAGCAGCATACTAAAGGTCATCACCATAAGGGCGAAAAGGACGAAAAACACCAAGACCACCACGCAAAACGTATCGAACATATTGAAATTAGCGGTGAATACTCAGGTTACAACAACCGCCGTGTCCAGTCCGGCAAGTTTACAGATGACCTGCTTAACAGCGCCAAAACCGTAACTGTTATCAATCAAGATTTGATTAAAGATATGGGCGCGCAAAGCTTTACCGATGCACTGCGTGCCACCCCTGGCATTACCCTTGGTACTGGCGAAGGCGGCAACCCCTATGGCGACCGTCCATTCATTCGTGGTTACGATGCGCAATCGTCAACCTTTATCAACGGCATGCGCGATGTGGGCTCGCAAAACCGCGAAACCTTTAACATAGAGCAAGTCGAAGTATTGAAAGGCCCGAGCTCAGTTTACAGCGGCCGAGGCGCCGTTGGTGGTAGCATCAATATCGTCAGCAAAAAGGCGCGCTTAGGTAACTTTATTAATGCTGATGTGGCGGTGGGCACCGACTCTCTGAAGCGCGCAGCTTTGGATGTAAACCGCATGGTCGGCGAGGACAGCGCCGTACGCATCAACATGATGAGCCATGATGCAGATACACCGGGGCGTGATAGCGTTTCAGGTAACCGTTGGGGCGTGGCACCCTCAATTAGCCTTGGTTTGAACAGCGATACTCAGGTGACGCTCGAGTACTACCACTTTGAGAGCAGCGATGTACCTGATTACGGTATTCCGTACGATCAAACCACCGGCAGCCCAGTGAAAGTTAATCCAGACAACTTCTATGGTTTGTTGGCGCGTGATTTCCGTGACAACAGCAATGACACCGGCTCGGTATTAATCAATCACGATTTCAACGATGAACTGCACCTGAGCTCAACTACCGTGTATGGCCGTACCACCAACCGCTACATTGTCACCAACCCTGATGACTCAACCGGAAACGTGGCGAATGGCTATGTATGGCGCAACACTAAGTCACGTAACTCAGCCACAACATCCCTTGCAACCCAATTACAGTTGTCAGGCGAATTTACCCTTGCCGGGATGCCAAACCGCTTTGCCGTGGGTGCTGAACTGAGCAACGAACAAACCAGTAATCACCCCTACACGATTGCGGTGGGTAATGGCCGTAACGCAGGCTGTGATGCCGATATGCTGGCAAGCTATAACTGCACCTCACTCGATAATCCAAACCCGAACGATCCTTGGGTGGGTGACATCAGTCCAAGTGCCAATCCAACGACTTTAACCGAAACCGATACCCGCTCAGTGTATGGCTTTAACACGCTGGAAATTACCGACAAGGTCTTCGTCAATGCGGGCTTGCGTTGGGACGATTACGAAACCCAATCCAGCGCTGGTGATACCCAACTGAGCAGCCAAGATAGCTTTGTAAACTATCAGCTGTCCGCGCTGTACAAGCCAGCCGACAACGCCAGCATCTACCTGGCTTGGGGCACCTCATCCAACCCACCAGGCACCTCAAATGGTGATGGAACGGAAAGCCTCAGCAGTGCTAACCAAGACTTAGCCCCAGAAGATACTGAAAGCTTAGAGTTAGGCGCCAAGTGGGATCTGTTCCATGGCCGCCTGTCACTCAACAGCTCAGTGTTCAAGATTGAGAAAAACAACGCGCGCGTTGCCACAGAAGCAGGGCGTGGTGCACCGCAAGATAACGTCGGTAAGCAAAAAGTCACCGGCTTTGAGATTGGTCTGTCGGGCGACATTACCAAGCAATGGCACGCCTTTGGTGGATACACCTATCTTGATGCCACCTTAGAAGCGAACGGCTTTAACAGCGCGCTGAACGGCAACCGCTTCCCTAACACGGCGAAACACAGTTTTAGCTTGTTCACCAACTACGACATTACCGAAGACTTCAACGCGGGTATCGGCGCCTATTACATGGGCAAAGTGTATGGCAACACCGCCAATACCTTGTGGATACCCTCTTACTGGCGTTATGACGCAGTGACCTCATACCGCGTGAACGACATGGTCACGCTGCGGCTGAACCTGCAAAACCTGACCGACAAGCGTTATTTCGATAAAGCCTACGGTGCCCATTTTGCCAACATTGCGGCGGGGCGACTGGCAATGTTAAGTGCCGACTTCCGCTTCTAATTTGATGCGACTTGGCTTTTACTAACAGCAACAACCACGGTGCCGATCTTATCGGCGCCGTTTTTCGCGTATTAGGATGTCACTGATGTTAATTGAAATTCCCGCATTATTTACCAAAGAAGAAGTCGCGCTAATACGCGCTAAACTGGATGCCCAACCGTGGATTGACGGCAACCAAACCTCAGGCGAGATGGCGGCCACTCGGAAACGTAATCAACAACTTGATAAAGATAATCCGGTTGCGATTGATATCGGCCAATGGGTGATGGATCGGCTGATGGCGCATCCACTTTATGTGTCTGCTGCGCTGCCACTGCAGTTTTACCCACCTCTATTTAACCGGTATGAAGGCGGCGAAACCTTTGGATATCACATCGATAATGCGATTCGCGCCACCGCTGATGGCTTAGTGCGTACTGATCTGTCCACCACGCTATTTTTGAGCGAGCCAGACAGCTACGAAGGCGGCGAGCTGATCATTCAAGACAGTTACGGAACACAATCCGTCAAACTGGCAGCGGGCTCAGCCATCCTGTATCCATCCACCAGCTTGCATCAAGTTACGCCCGTCACCCAAGGGGAGCGCACTGCCGCCTTTATGTGGCTGCAAAGCATGATTCGAGATGATGGCCAACGCCGTATCTTGTTTGACCTCGACCAATCGATTCAAGCACTCACCGCCGCACAAGCCGATCAACAGCAGCTGTTTAACCTCACCGGCATCTATCACAACTTGCTGCGACGCTGGAGCGAGCTGTAACCAGAGCGCAGCGTCCACTGCACCGACTATTTATCAAGGTATTCAACGACACCGACCATTCGCCAGCAGCGATTATGCGCCAACATCGGCGATTTACCCGCAACGCGGCGATGGTCGGTGTGTATCCGCAGCGGATAGCTGCCCCCCCTAAATAATCTTGTCTGGCGGCTCAATATCGGATCTGCAACATCACCCCGCAATATGCGCTAAACGGTTAAAGTCATAGTAGTTTTTTCAAATGCAATCGCGGATTTTTACAGCAAACTTTTGCCGATGTTTTATACTCAAGGCTAAACTGTAAAATTCTGCGCTTAGCAGCAAATCTGGCTGCATATGGTCGATATACTAGTTAAATGTTGCGATGGACTAGCACATTCCTACCAATAAACAGCGCAATACCCTGCCGCACCGCATTACTGGAGATAAAATGACCGTTCTAAAACTGATCCGCTGCATTGTTCCTCGCGAACGTCGGGAGGCATTTTCTGCATCGCAAAATATCTGGCAGGGGTTAACGTCGATAACAGGCTTTGCAGGGCAAGCCGGCGGTTGGGAAGCAGTCAGTGGTCATGCGGTAATATTCTGTTATTGGCTATCAGAACAAGATTTACTGCGCTTTATGGAAACCGAACATGACCGGTTTCTAGCAAAAAACCGAGATATTCAAGCATTCAGTGAATGCCGAGTTACCCTCTACGACCAAGTCTTAGGGGTACCCACAATGTCGGCTAGCGACGATCAATCGCGCATAGTGCGCACGGTTTACTGCAACGGTGTCAAGGATGAACGCCAGTTTATACGCGATCAACACGCCATGTGGAATCCCGCGCTGGCAAAACAAAACGGCATGCTCGGTGGCTATATCTGGCGTAATCGCATGCGCAGCCGTGACTTTATTTTGCAAACCTATTGGGAAAGCGAACAAGCCCACGACCGCTACACCGAAGACCTACTCCCCGAATTGATGCAAGCCATGCGGCCGATGCGTTATATGCAGGCAATCTCCGGCAGTTTTATTCGCGAAGAACCACAATGGCGAGTGAACCCAGCCCATGGCCACTACGCTGGAGTGCCGGAGTAAAAACGGCTCAGCAGATAATTCAGCTCAATAACCAATCAGGCCATTTTTAGGTTAGTTATTTAACTAAAACCCCCAATAACCCAATTTTTTGCGCTCTTTGAAGCTGCGGATTAGATTGGCGGGCTTTGACTTAAGTTTGCCGTATTGGTGTTGTTTAAAATCATCGATTGCCGCTAACACTCGCTCGCTCGACTTACCGTCTTGGTAGGGATGGGTATCGGCAATAAAAGCATCGATTTTCGCCATCAGCTCATCTGGGCAGCTCAACGCATAGTCAATCGCCTGTTCCAGCGCATCGGCTTCGGTAACATTCAACAAGTGCTCTGTGTTGCCACGAGTTTGGTTTCTGAAGGTCACCACTGGCTTACGTTGTAGCAGGAACATGGTCATCACTGACGAGGTATCACACAGCATCAGGTCCGCCTGTTGCAGCAGCGGGATCACGTTGTCGGTTTCCACAAACGTCAAGTTGTCGTTCTGCAGTGCTTTGTATGCGTCCACCACCTCTTGCGGCATTTTTGGGTGAAACTGCACTAACCAACGCCACTTACCGCTATCGCGCAGTTGACGGATGGTGTCCACCAGTAGCGGGGCGCATGACAGCTCTTTGGTAAAGGTCGAGCACAGCAAAATGGTCTTTTTGCCATCGTCTGGCACAGCTGACGGCAGATTTTGAAATAGCGGATCGATCGCTGACCACCCCGTTTGCCGCACACCAAAAAAGCCATACTTGGCAGCGCGTTGTTCAAAACCCGCCGTAGTGTTTGGCCCTTGGGTGCAGTAAAGATCGAAACAGCCGCGAATATTGAAATGGCCACGATCATCAGGACGGGTGGATTTAGCCACATTAAAGCCGTGAAAAATACCGACTTTGATGCCCGGAATAAACTTAGGCACATGGTTGCCCGGCACTAGCACCACATCAGGATGCCATGCCACCACCTCTTTGATACTATTAAATTTTCGCTCATCCGCGTGCAAATAATCATGACGAATTTCATTGCCCGCTAAGAACCATACGGCTTCGTCGCCACGCTGCAAAATCGCTTGCTGCAAAGGGCGCAAAATCGCGTAGGAGTAGTTCTGTTCGGCGTAAAGGAGATAGCGCATAAATTCCGATAACTCTTGTTGATGAACACTGCTATTTTCAGCAAATCGGCTCGATGAATAGCATGGCTATTGCGAGCTAAGCCAATGAAATTTAGAGTGTCTTAAAAACCATTGTTGTTGGCTGCCAATACTACCGTAAGCCGCACGCGATTGCGCCAATAAATCCGTTGCCAACCATTAGGCCGTTGTTGCTCAAGCATTGAAGGAGTCGTTGCTTGGATAAAGCCCCCAATTATGCCGGTTATAGCATTGATGAACTGCGGCAAGCCCGCGCCAGCATCGATGAACGCCGTTTCCCCGCCAGAAAAGCCCAACTCGATGAGTTGATTGCAGCACATATTGCGACAGCTCGAGCAGAGGATCCCGAACCTGCAGCCGAAGTGACCGATAGCCAAGCCCCCAGTGAGTTCAAATTAGTTATAACAACCCTGATCAGTATTCCGTGCTATCCCATACTCTGCCTCGTTGTCATCGAGGCGCTGTACTCCGGCAGCATCACCAGCAAGTACCATCATGTGTACACTTGGCAACAGCAACCTTGGATGTATAGCTTTCACCTCTTAGTGCTGTGCGTCGTGCTCATCTGCTGGCCGTGGGGTTTAACGCTGATGTGGTTAAAACGTCTAAAGCTGCCAGATCGCTAACTCTGCAATGTCCGCTTTTAGAAAAGTGATCGCCCCAAACGACAGTGGCGTATAAAAGCCAAATAACTACGTCAGCCTAAAACCTAATGAATATCTTTGTGTTAGATGAAAATATTGCCAAGTGCGCCGAGTATCACTGCGATCAGCACGCGATAAAAATGATTTTGGAATCGGTGCAATTGCTGTGTACTGCGCTGAATAAAAAGGGCTTTCGCACGCCATATAAATCAACCCACATCAAACACCCGTGCGTACTTTGGGTGGAGGAGTCTTACGACAACTTTGAATGGCTGGTCAAACTGACGCGGGCGCTAAATGCTGAATACCGTTATCGCTTTGATAAACAAACCGATCACAAGTCGATGGCGGTGTTGGAGCAGATCCTCGATATGCCGTTTGAGCGCCACGGTTTAACGCCATTTCCGCAAGCGATGCCGGATCAGTTTAAGGTGTCCGGTGATGCGGTGCAGGCCTATCGTAACTTCTACATCGGCGACAAAATGCGCTTTGCCAAGTGGACCAAACGCCCCTTACCGCAGTGGTTGCTTGCAGCTGAGGTTCAGTAATCTAGGCGTACACTGGCAGTAATTCGCACAAGTGTGGCCACTGGTCAATAGGAGGATGAGATGCTTAATCGCCACTTGCTGCTGACACTGCTACCACTACTCACACTTTGCAGCGCCTGCCAACAACTGTTACCCACTCGCGCCAATCCTACGGTGAATTTCCTCTGCAAAAATGATACTGCGTTACAAGTTAAGTTTAACAATCAACAGCAATATGCAGAGATTCATTACCAAGGCGAAACAATACAACTTGCCCAACAGCCAAGTGCATCAGGATTTTACTATGCCAATGCGCAGCAACAGCTCCGTGGCAAAGGCAAATCCCTCACCCTGCAATTAAATCCAGCACAACAAATTCAATGTGTTGCATATCCGTAGATGGATCAAATAAGTATAAAAAAACAGATGCTCACTCTGGTATCTCGCTGAAAGAACGTTCAGACTGAACTTCAGCTAACATTTTGTTAACGATAAATGTTAGCCACCCTTGGATACCACAGCACAAGGAGCAGGTATGGATCACGAGTACATTGGCCAATTATTGGGATTTACCTTGGCGCACAGCGCGTCGGTTGTTGAAACGCTGCAAGCCGATGAAGTGATGGTGCCTTACGCCATTACGATCAAGGAAGAACAGCAAGAATTGGTAAATTTTGAAGCAGAAACGCAAGAGCAAGCGATCCAACAGGCGGAATCCAAGCTGGCGGAATTTAGCGAAACCGTTGACGCTTGGTGTTATGGCCAAGAAGGCGCGATTAACCAAGACGACAACACGATCAACGTGCTTTACTTCAAAGTATGGGTTAAGGGAATGACGGCAGCGCTCGAAGCCTATCAACCGATTCAAAAATCCCCCTTTAAACTGCTCAGCAATATTCAAATTCAAAACTTTGCTGAAGCTGGTTTAGACGAAGCCGAAGGCGAGAATTTTATCGCTGGGTTGAATCAAGGCGTGGATATCCACCCAGCCACGGCCTCTCGCTGGGATAGCTGGTTTGACACTGATGCAGCTGAAGATGCAGATGCCAGCACAGATTCAGCTGCAGAATAGCGGCAATATAAGCGATTACGGGACGATCATTGTCCCCACCCAACCTTAGGTATTTGTAGAGAGCAGCAATCATGCAAGCGGTTACCTCCTTTTTTGCTGGACAACTGGATGACATCAACCAGCAACTCACTCCACAGGCTGATACCCTCGTGGCCATTGAAGCAGAACAAACGCTGTTTTACCTGCGCGCAGGGCATAAATTAATTTCGTTGCCGGTGGGCTACCGTTTAGTGGCGCAGCGCTTTTTTAAACACACGCCACCCACCCCAGACGATTTGGAATACGCCATCAATTACATTGAAGATGAGATTGAACGGGCAATTCCCACCATTGGTCCCATCAGCCAACTGGTTAGCCCTACCGCCTATCTGCGCCAGATTGCACAACTCGCAGGCGTACAACAAGGCTCAGTGATGCAGTTACCTCGGCAGGAGATGGAGCGCTTATTTGGCTACTATGCTGAGATTTCTCAAGGGCGGCCACCCTTGCCGTCGGAGCCAGATGTCAGCCCTGAGTTTTATGCCAAACTGCTGATTTTAAGAGAATACATGCACCATCTTAAAGTCACCTCGATCAGTCTATTGAAAACGGAGTAAGCCATGCAACGCTGCGGTAAATGTCGTCATTTCACTCGAACCAAAGATAACAGCAAAGATCTTTGTGGCGCTTGGGAAATGCCAACCCAAGCCACTCGCGTTGCCTGTCAGTTTTTTACTCCAAAAACCAATAATCGCCCGCGCCAATAGGCAGCGCGGCGAATCCACCGATTTGCCGCATATGCCACAATTGACAAAATTTAATTACGCCATCGCCAAATAGCTGTTGTATAACGGTACTCCGTTTAGCATTTGTCTGGCTGAGTTTATGGCTGATTACCCTGAAACTATTACCTTTTTTGAATGGTTAGCGCCGAAGATTATCGCGGGTGACAAGCATATTACAATTCGCAATTACGCCGAGAGTCACTACCGTCCCGGCAGCCGAGTGACCGCCTACACGCTGGAAACTCATCAACGGATTGCCGATATTGAGATCCTCGCGGTAGAGCCGTTATTCATTGAAGATATCAATCAACAACACGCTGAGCAGGAAGGGTTAGCGTTAGAACAACTGCAAGGCTTGATTAGACGCATCTACCCCGATCAGCAACAGTTGTACGTGATCTCATTCCGCCTATTGCCGGAGATCACCGCCGCCACAGAAAGCACTGCGGCGCCAGTAGACACCCCATAAAGCTGCACGGGTAACATTCGATCACAACTTATTCTGCGATACAGTTACTCACCTCCCGTACCAGTTCGAGTACACTGCCAGCATCATTTTATTAACTGCATAAGAGCTTCTCATGTTTAAGCGACTTTTGACCGCCGCTGCGGTGAGCACCCTATTCATTGGTGGTATTAGCGCCACTATGCCTGCCGCAATGGCCAACCAAACTGCCAATGCCGCAGTAGCACAGGCGGGGATCAACCTCGCAGCGATGGATACCCAAGTAAAACCGGGCGATGATTTTTATAACTTCGCCAACGGTCACTGGCAGCGCAACACCGAGATCCCCGCAGACCGTTCAAGCACTGGCGCATTTTTGGTGGCCTTTAACAGCACCGAAAAACATAAAGCGGAATTGATTAACGAATTGGTTAATAGCAAGCATCCTGCTGGCAGCAACCAAACCAAGATTGCCGATTTTTACCAGGCCTACGTCAACACTAAAGCGATTGATGCCGCCGGTATGCAACCGCTGGCCGCAGACTTTGCCCGCTATGCCGCCATCAGCAATGTGCAGCAACTGTCAGGCGTTTTGGGTGCCAACCTGCGCGCTGACGTCGATCCGCTCAACGCCACCCACTACGCCACTGAAAACCTGTTCGGCCTGTTTGTCACCCAAGGTCTAGCCACCCCAGGGGAAGTGTTACCTTACATTCTGCAAGGCGGTTTGGGCTTACCTGAACGCCAATACTATCTGTCTGATGACCCGAAAATGGTGCAACTGCGCCAGCAATACCATGCCTACATCAAACAGTTGCTCACCCTTGCGGGTGTCGATGATGCCGCCGCCAAAGCGGATCGCATCTTCGCCCTTGAAAACAAAATTGCCCGCGCACACGTGAGCCGTGAAGACAGCGAAGACTTCACCAAAGCCTCAGTGGTGTGGAGTCGTGCTGATTTTGACAAAAAAGCCCCCGGCATTGACTGGAACGCCTTCTTTAGTGCCGCTAAGTTAGGTCAGCAAAACCGCTTTGACGCCTACCACGCAGGTGCCATTCCGGCGTTATCAAAACTGGTGGCCAGCGAGCCATTGCAAGCGTGGCAAGATTGGTTAGTGTTCCACCAAATCAATAGCCACACCGATGTGCTGCCAACAGCGCTAGACCAAGCACACTTTGATTTTTACGGCACCACACTGTCAGGCACACCACAACAACGCAGCCGCGATAAACGCGCGCTCAGTGCCTTAGATGCCTACTTAGGCGATGCTGTCGGCCAAGATTATGTTGAGCGCTACTTCCCTGCGGCAGCCAAAGCCAAAGTGAGCCACATGGTGGATAACATTATCCATGCCTTCTACAACCGTGTTGCCGCGTTGGATTGGATGGCGCCAAGTACCCAAAAAGAAGCTTTGGCCAAAGTAAACACGCTCGTAGTGGGCGTTGGCTACCCAGATAAATGGCCGGACTACAGCAGCTATTCCGTCACCGCCAGCAATGCCTACGCCAATGCGGTTGCCGGTGAGCAATATCGCTACACCCAACAGTTAGCCAAAATTGGTAAGCCACAAGATAAACGCGAATGGTGGATGATCCCGCAGATTGTGAACGCGGTGAACCTGCCAGTACAAAACGCGCTGAACTTTCCAGCTGGGATTCTGCAAGCGCCGTTCTTTGATGCCAGCGCAGAAGATGCCTACAACTATGGCGCGATTGGTGCGGTAATCGGCCATGAAATCAGCCATAGCTTTGATAACAACGGTGCAGCCTTTGACTCAACCGGCGCAATGCGTAACTGGTGGACCAAAGCTGACTTTGCCCGTTTTGCAGAGCAAGGCGAAGCGCTGGCAGCCCAGTTTGATACCTATGCACCTTTCCCAGATCTGCACGTGAACGGCAAGCTGACCTTGGGTGAAAACATTGCTGACGTAGCAGGGCTTGCCGCCGCACTGGATGCTTACCATGCTTCACTCAATGGTAAACCAGCCCCAGTGATTGATGGCTACACCGGCGATCAACGCTTCTTTATCGGCTTTGCGCAAACATGGGCGACCAAGATGCGTGATGCAGCGCTGCGCCAACGTATTGCCACCGACGGCCATGCACCGGGCATGTACCGTGCGCTGACCGTGCGTAACTTGGATGCTTGGTATCAAGCCTTTGATGTTAAGCCAGGCGACAAGCTGTATATCGCACCTGAACAACGGGTAAAAATCTGGTAAGCCGCCCGATGGGCGAAACCAACACCGACAAAAGCGCACCTTGAGTGCGCTTTTTGTTGATCTGCTTGCGATGAAATACGCGAATACTACGCCGAATGGACTAACGGGGCTCGAGGGCAATTTTGCGTTGTTGCAGCATGCTGGCAAGCTGTTTGGCCGAATTGGGTTTGGCGTAGAGATACCCTTGCCCCTCTTCACAGCCCAAGCTTTGCAGCAACTTTTGCTGCTCAGTGGTTTCGACCCCTTCGGCGATTACGGTTTTATTGAGTGAATGACCAATATCGACAATCGCCGCCACTAGCTGCTGATCTTTCGCATCGGTTACCGCGTTCATTACAAATGAGCGGTCAATTTTAAGCACTTTGAAGGGCAGATCGCGCAGCCGTGCCAAGCTCGAATGGCCAGTGCCAAAGTCATCAATCGCCAAGACAAAGCCATTTTTCTCGATATCGACCAATTGCCCCATAATTTGGCTCATATTGTCCATGATGTTGCTTTCGGTAATCTCAATCTGCACATAGCGCGGTTCAATATCCATCTGCTCCGCCAACGCCAGCAAGCGATCACTGATATTGCGCCGCATCAGCTGTTTTACCGACACGTTAATCGCCATTTCAAGGTAGATATCTTGCTTTTGCCACTCTCTGAGCTGCCACATGGCTTGTACCAACACCCAATCGCCAAGCTCTACAATCAGCCCTGAATCCTCGGCAATGGGAATAAACTCCGCCGGTGACAACATACCCTCTTCAGGATGCCGCCAACGTATGAGCGCTTCCACCCCAATAATCTCGCCGGTTTTTAACGACACTTTGGGTTGATAGAACAACATCAACTGACCTTCGGCATTTAGCGCTTGACGCAGTTCATGTTCTAACTGAATTCTGCGGGTCATCTTAATTGTCATGGCAGGCTGGAAGAAGCGAAAACAGCTGCCGCCATCCTCTTTGGCGATACGCATCGCGTGGTTGGCATGCATCACTAGCGTATTGGCGTCTTCACCATCATTGGCGTAAACCGCTAACCCGAGCGAAGCGGTTACCTGCAAAACACGTTCATTATGCTCATATGGCTGCGAAATCGATTTTGATAACTGATGCATCAACTGCACTAACTCCAGTTTCTCGTCATCTTGTTCAAGCACAATGGCAAATTCATCGCTCGCCATCCGCGCCACAGTGCCACGATTAGACTCCGCGACGTTTGCCAAACGTTCCCCCAAATCCACTAAAAACAGATCGCCCTGATCATGCCCAAGGCTATCGTTAATGTCTTTGAAACGGTCAACGCCGATGTAAATCACAATGACTTGAGAATGATTATGCTGAGCTAACTCTATGTAAGATTGGATTTTTTCGAGTATAGACAACCGATTGGGTAGATGAGTTAGCGGATCATTGAAGGTTTGGAACTGGATCTGCTCAGCAATCTCCTCATCCATATCCGCCAGCAATGCGTGATATTCCTGCTCACGACGATAGAGTGACAACAGCAGCGGACGAAAGATAAACAAGGCCTCGATTAACAGGGTCAGCAACATACCGCCGAGTGAAAGACGGTTATAACGTTGCAACTGCGAAATTGCCGCTTCACTTTCTCGTTGAAACTGCAACACGACTGCATCAAGCGACTGTAGCATTTCGGCCCGCGCCGCTTGCCGAAGCTGCTTATATGCTTCGTTTCGTTGCGACATGTCCAATGAAGCATCTACGACTCGCTCAGCTAAGACGAGAAATTCCGTCACCTTTTGATGCAGATTCGTCGGGGGCTGGTTAAACATCGCTTTAATTGCATTAGAGCTTGGCGTGGGGATATTGAGCGAACTGGCACCGTTCATTAAGGCGTAATGCATCGTACTCATGGTACTTATCGCATCATAGTAGGAAGCCAGCTCAGCACCGTGTAATTCTTCAGTTCGGGTTTGACGCAGTTCACTGGCAAACAGGGTGATCCGCTGCGACAACATTCGCTGCCGCCCGGCAATATTCACCACTCGAGCCGTCGATTCTTGCTGATCGACAATGCTCTGCACCAAATAATGAGATAACAATGCAAGTAGGGCGATAATGACCAGCGCTAAAATGTAGGTGAGCGTGCCACGCCACCAATGCTGATGTAAAAGATCCGGATTTTTATCCAGCCGTTGTTGCATGCTTAACCCCTCGCTACATCCGTGTTCTGCGATTCTGCATTAGCGATTTCGCTATTCCCCACATTATCTTGATTAGTTTAGTCGCTGCAACGCTAACAAGCGCCACTATTCGACTAAGTTGATTAATTAATCTGCACTGTGACAAATGCTAAATTGACCAACATTGGGTGGAATTCACTAACTGCTTGAGTCATCGTAACACACTAAAACCACAACACATTGATATAATTGATGTAATTTTTTGGCATGCTATTCGCTATGTGATGAGTAAGTTTTTAGGAATCGCTGGGTGCGCTCAGCTAATAAAGGATCAACACAATGCACAACAACACATTACTGGCGCTCTCTGGCGCAGCATTACTGATGGCAGGTTGGGGCTTTAACGCACACGCCCTTGAACACGAACACCGCAGCTTGGTGTTAGATGCCAGCCAAATTAAGGCACTGCATGCTGAAACGGGCGCAGGCGACCTGCGAATTATCGGCGTGGAAGGGCAAAAAGAGATTCAGGTTGAAGCAGACATCTATCGCAGCACAGATGCAGAACCGGAATTAAGCTTGCAGCTCGAACAGGGTAAGGCACATTTCGTCGCGCAGTTTAATGGCAATGTTAGCTGGGGCAAATCGCCTTACATAGATGTAGTACTGACCGTACCGGCTGAAATGACCCTCTCTGTAGACGATGGCTCTGGCGCCATCGCCATCAAGAACATGCACAGCGATATGAAGATTGATGACGGCTCTGGCAGTTTGCACATCGATGGCGGCAATAACTTAGTTATCCTCGATGGTTCCGGCAGCATTGAGTTGCGCAATATCAGCGGCAATATCGCACTCGAAGATGGCTCCGGCAGTATCACCATTCGCGACTGCGCTGGCGATGTGAAGATTGATGATGGTTCCGGTTCGATTGAGGTCAGCCAAGTGGCCGGCAAAGTGACCATTCATGATGGCTCAGGTGGCATCAGTGTTACCCATGCCAACGCGCTCAATATTACCGAGTCAGGCTCAGGCGAGGTGAGTTATCGCGATATCGCCGGAGAAGTGAGCGTTAATTAACGTGTACTTTATTCGAGAGGTCAGCCACGTGCTGGCCTTTTACATTCAGTGAAAACAGCATAAGCCCACAAATAACCAAGGCTCACCATCAATAAGATTAGCGTAACTGACTGTCTTTAGAGCCGCGGCGATTGTAACCCGCAAAACGCGCCGCATGTTTGTCTTGTTCCGCTTGGCAATTGAGACACAAGCGCACACCCGCCATCGCCTGCCGCCGCGCTTCAGGAATAGGCTCGCCACACTCTTCGCATTCACGCAGGCTTTCACCTTTGGGGATCGCCTGCCGTACACGGCTCACACCATCTTCCACCGTGCTTTCTATCTGCTGCAAATCGGCACCATCTTGTGCCCAACCCGATGCCATAACTTTCTCCTAAGGTGCGATATCACGTATCGATGGCCGCGTCATGTGAAACTCAGTCTCGGCGCTCACACCAAAATAGCTGGTCGGCCCACCGGCACGCAATATCGGTTCTGCAGCAATAGTTTGATACACGCCATCTTTGATAAAGGTTTTATCAATATGCACGCCCACCACCTCACCGAGTACCAACCAGTTATCCATAAGTTGCTTATCGGCAGTTTCCAACCGAATCAACTGGGTCAGCTTACACTCAAACGATGCAGGACTCGCGGCCACCCGCGGTACGTTAACCAACTGCGACGGCGCTTTTGCAAGCCCCGCTAACTCAAACTCATCCACCGTATTCGCCACATCTGCACAGCTAATATTCATCTGCTGTGCCAATGGCTTAGTGGCCAGATTCCAGCAAAACTCCCCCGTCTGCTCAATATTGGCCACACTGTCTTTCCAACCCGAGCTGCAAAAGCCAATGATCGGCGGCGAATCGGCAAACACGTTGAAAAAACTATAAGGTGCAAGGTTCGCCACACCGGCTGCATTACAACTAGAAATCCACCCAATCGGCCGCGGCGCAATAATCGACTTCAGCGGATTATGCAGCAAGCCATGATCTTGCTTGGGCTGATAAAAGTGAAACTGACTCGACATACGGATCTCCTGAATGGTGGGATTTATCAATCACACTAGGTGACTTTTCAAATTGCGGCCTACTTATCTGAGTATGGGCGATGACGCTCAGATTCAAGTTTATCTAGCCCAGCAATAGCAGTCACCCATGGAGACATGTGAGTTCACACACGGCCATACACACCACGCATAACATCTTAAAATGACGCTAAATTAAAAATTATTTGAATCGAATTATTTTAATTACGTAAATAGTGCTATCTATTTCTACCAAACACTGTATAGTGCACTCAGCTCAAAAACATGAGCTATTGATGAAAAATTTAGTCCAAGTCTTCTTATAGTTTTCTTTCGATATATTTCGTTATTCAACTCCGGCAGTCACTTTTTCTTTATATTCCATTTTATAGCCTCAGTTTTCGACTCTTTAATAATTAACGAGGTATATATGTCTACAAAAATGACTGGTTCAGTAAAATGGTTTAACGAATCAAAAGGCTTTGGTTTTATCTCACCTGACAACGGTGGCGCCGACCTATTTGTTCACTTTAAGTCTATCATTTCAGAAGGTTTTAAAACCTTAACTGATGGTCAAAAAGTATCGTTTACGGTAGAAGCTGGCGCCAAAGGCCCACAAGCGACAAACGTCGCCGCCGCATAAGTGACCATTTCCAATATATTCTTGCATCACATTTTCTTAGATGTGATGTAGGAATTTATGGCATTTATTTTTTAGCCTAACTTTATAATTAGTCCGCCAATGCTTAATCCACTATCAAATTAAATGTTAAATATCAAATTTAGCAGCATTAACTACTGAGCTAAATTTTCTAATATATTATTTTGATAGCTTTTATTTAAGAGGCTTATAATGAAAAAGATGCGAAATGTAAATCAAAGCAAAGCGCGTAAAAATAACCATGAAGAAAAATTTGAATCTATGGTTAAAGAATATCAAGAAGCGAAGACTTTGTTAGATTCGATGGATGATGGTTCTGACGAGCAACTACAGCAACAACGGCTCTGTGACAGTCTATTTGCCAAAGCAGAAAAGTTCTTTACGCAGCACAACTAGGTCCCACCACCCCATCTTTGCGTGGCACATGCCATGCCATTGATAACCAGCATGCAGCTCACCCACTGCCATTGCTAACACGGAAACTTTCGTGAGACATCCCCACAAAACCGATACCCCCTAACGCTACTCAGTAGCGTGGGGCATCGCTGCACCCGCCGTTCGCTATGACATTTGTCTCTATACAACTCAAATATTGCAACTCCATGCAATGCCTAAAAGCTGGACGGGCATACAGTCATATTGAAATCATGACGATTTTAATCCCAACTTCGTGCGCGTTTTCACATTCCAATATTAATAAATATCATTAAAATCATGAAATTATAAAACCTATGGGGTAGATAATAGGTTTGGGAAACGCGCATGCGCGTTTTTCCGGATGGTGAATTTAGAAAAACGCTGATAAGTTCATTACATACTGATAGTTAACTGTGCCAGTTTTCATTGGTCTAACGTGATAAACGCGCATGCGCACGAATAAAATGTTAGGCTATTCAATTAATTAAGGAGAATGTATGGCACTTCCAAGTGTATACACGCAAGTCTACGGACAAATTTCTGAATTTTTCCAAAAAATTCAGGAAGGACAAGCGCCTTCAACATTTACTCAGCAACACCTTAAAGACATTGGTTTTGCCTCAACAAACCATCGAGCGTTTATTCCGATTCTCAAGGCACTAGGTTTTTTGACCCCCGGAGGTGCGCCAACCAATAGATATCATGATTACAGGGATAAATCACAATCTCGTCAAATCATGGGAGAGGCAGTTAAAGAAGCTTATTCTGACTTGTTTCTTATAAAGTCACACCCGAAAGATGCTGATAAAAATCTTATTGAAGGGAAATTCAAGAGTACCCACAATGCTAAAGATCGGCCCGCAGAGCTAATGGCAAAAACCTTTTTTGGGTTACTTGCAATTTCAGATATTGATCATTCACCAAAAGCTACAGCGAAAGTTGAAAAAACTCTAGAAGTTGGTGATGAAGACAAGACAGCCACACAAGCTCAACCAGAATCAGTATTGCAAGTTCCTGTGTCTGGTGTTCAACCGAGCTTACATTACAATATACAGATTCATCTTCCAGCCACAAAAGACATTGAGGTATATAACTCAATATTCAAATCCCTGAAGGAGCATTTGCTTGGATAGCTATAAGAAGGATTTGCGAGACTTTTTGTTTCGGGGTCTGATGTTTGAATCTGAAGCAACTAGCTTTCAGAAGGCTGGGATTCAAATTGGTGCTGATTTATCAGCTGCAGATGAAAAGCTATTGGCTGAACAAATTGCGCCTTTCAGTATTAGTCGTCGTAATAATGCAATAGAAATGGCAAGGCTATATGCTTTATTACACTGCTTCGAGAATGAAGTCAGATCTTTGATCAGATCAACACTAGAGGAAAACGAAGGTGTGGATTGGTGGGAAAAATTACCTAACAAAGTTAAAGGACATGCTCAATCTAGGCAAGAAACTGCGTTTAAAGATTCGTGGCTGGAAGGTGAAAAGGAAGATCTTCTAGGTTTCGTAGATTTTGGGATGTTAGCAGCGATAATTATCGAAAAGTGGTCTTTCTTTGAAGATATCATGCCTTCGCAGCATTGGCTGAAGCAGCGGATGGAAGAACTGGAAAAATCACGAAATTTCATTGCGCACAATCGAATGCTTCTTCCAAGTGAGTTCAACCGCATATATATGTATATAGCAGATTGGAACAGGGTCATCGGCTTGTAGCCTAACAATTTGCTGCACACGGAAAAATTACTCGCTGCGCTCCTAATTTTCCGGTGAGCAAGGCGTTAACCCATAGAAATTTTTATCCGAAATTCACCTGATAAAGTCGACGTTCGAGCAAGCTTTTGTCCATAGACAGTTTCCATGAAACCATCAGGCAACACCGATTCCCCTTCGGCGCTGCGTAGGTGCGTTGGGCAGGCATTGAGCAATCGAGGAATGGATTCCGAGAAGCGATGGTGAGCGAGGGACCGCGAATCAGAGCGATTTGCGAAAATGACAAACCAGAAGCGCCGTAGCGATTAGCGCCGTGGGGCGTCGTCGGGGTTCCAAGGGGCGAGGGACGAGCATCGCCCCTTGGCTCTGGTGTGGAACGAGTAGTTTCACGACTTTCGCAACCGTAGGTTGCCATCGCGCAGCGATAGCGAACTAACCAAGCGCAGCTTGGTATGGCGCAGCCATAATTTTTTAGCAAACGAAGTTTGCAAGGCGCCAGCCTCAGCTCTAGCAACCGCAGCTTGCCATCGCGCAGCGATACCGAACTAACCAAGCGGCAGCTTGGTATGGCGCAGCCATAATTTTTTAGCAAACGAAGTTTGCAAGGCGCCAGCCTCAGCTCTAGCAACCGCAGCTTGCCATCGCGCAGCGATACCGAACTAACCAAGCGGCAGCTTGGTATAACTCCCACAAACGCAGATTGCCCAACCCAATCTGCAACCAACAAAAAAGGGAGCAAAGCACCCGCTTTACTCCCTTCCCGGCTTACGCCCCCAACGCCAGACGGCGCCTTAAAAATCGTTACATATCACACTGTTTCAGTGGCTTACGCAATTGCGCACGCACGTTGTCCATACCTGCGTAGAATTCTTTCATCATCAACAAGCCCATCATCTTACCGTTGTCGGTCACAATCAGCTCATCGGGATTGCTTGGGTCATTTTTGATGGCACCGATCATCTTCATTGAGGTCATCTCTTTGAACAGCGCAGTATCCAAGTTCACCCCAAAGGTATCGCGGAAATACTTGCGGTTCAAACGGCCAGAGAACATACCCAGCAGGAAGCGATATTGCATCACATCTTTCTTGCTGTAGTTCTTCTGTTGCTCAACGCCCATTTTGCCGTTGATGATACGGTCTTCGTAACGGCGCAATGAGAAGGTGTTAACGTACAAGGTATCATTTAAAAAGCTGAAAGAACCTGAGCCAACGCCCAAATATTCATCATAATCAATCACGTATTCGTCAAAACCTTCATCGTTTGCTTTACCAAACGCCCACGCTGACAGCTGGTTATATTGGCCGTTCAGAGTATTCAAAATCATGCGATATTGGTTGGCCATATCGTGATGCGGTGCGGCCAAGTTAGCTTTAACGCTTTTACGGGTTTGGTGGGTCACCATCAATGGATAGGTGGTGATCTGCCGTGGGTCGAGCTTAGATGCCATGTTCAAGTCGTGTTGAATCACTTCATCGGTTTGACCACGGAAACCAAAAATCAGGTCGACGTTGATGATCGGGAACAGCTCTTTGGCCGCCATGATCTTGTCGAAGGTTTGCTGACCAGAGCCGAATTTTTCTAGGCGTTCGGTCATTTTCAAAATGTCGTCGTTAAAGCTTTGTACCCCAATCGACATCCGGTCAACCAAGCCTTTGAGCTGTTTAAAGCCAGGGCTGTCGAGGTGTTGTGGATCGGATTCGCACGACACTTCTTTGATCGATGGGAACAGGGTTTTAGCGTGCTCGATGGTACGTGCTAATTCATCTTCGAGCACTGTGGTGGTGCCGCCACCGATGTACATAGATTCAAAGTCATAACCTAAGGCTTTGACCATGTCCATCTCTTTGCGCAGCGCGACAAAGTAGCGACGCGCCTTGTCTTCTTTAAACAGGAAACGGTGGAAGGTGCAGTAGGAGCACAGGGTATGACAGAACGGCACATGGGCATACAACATGTACTTTTTGCCCGGCTGTGGTGCTGGCATGATTTCCGCTGACAGCGTATCCAAGCGCAGATTCTTATCAACATAGTAATGCATCACCTTTTCCATCGCGCGTAACATCCAATCCGGTGTGGTAATGTTCGCTTGGTAAGGGAGAACCAATTGACGATCTAGGCTTTCAATAACGGATGACATAGGGTTTCCTGTCTGGGTGGCAATAATCCTTAAATACCGCGCGAAATTAACGATTATCCAAGGCAGCTTTTATGGCTGTTAAGGCTACAGCCTCAGGCGCTGAGAAAATGTGAACTTGCTAGAGATTAAGGCGCCTAGCAAGATTGGAGATGACAATTTGTTAAGCCGGTCATGTTTTAGCGAATTATAATGTACTTAAGTTACTTTAATTTAACATCCTGTATTAGCTATAAAAAAACCGCACCTTTAGTGCGGTTTTTTCGGTCAATTAAGCCTTAGTCACGATATTTCAGCGTGCCGTTAGCTTTGATTTCGTCGTACCACAGGTTGTGGTGCTGGGTTGCCCAGTTCTCATCACAGTAGCCAGAGATCATACAATCCATACCACCTTCTGACATCACAGTCGCCATGAAGATGTGCACGATGGAGAAGGCACAAATGATGATGGCGCTGATGCTGTGCAGTACCAATGAGATAAGGCTCAGGGTACGGCTTGGTTCGAACAAGTTAGGGAAAATCAGCAGCAAACCTGATGCTGAAATCACTAAGCCAAACAAGGCGAAGGTCCAGAACCACATTTTCTCACCGGCGTTGGCGAAACCAGCGTCTGGGTGTTTACCTTTGAATGGACCAAAGTTGATGTAACCACCCACGACCAAGAACCACTTCACGTCGTACATTTTTGGCATTTGGTTTTTCGCCCACAACACGGTCATCAGCAACCAACCCAACATAAATGGGAAGGCCATGATGTTGTGGATCTGCTTACCAATACTGACAAAGCTCGCCCAAAAACCTTCACTCACAAAGGGTTGCAGGAAGAAACGGCCCGCCAACAAGGTTAACCCGGTGAGGATCAACGTTAAGCAAGGGATCGCACCTAACCAGTGAATGGAGATGTCGAACTTCGACCAACGATGAACCATTTTGCCGGAAAAACCGTGATGCAATTTGGAGATACCGTTAACCATGATAAACAGGGCGAAGATGACGATCATGCCAAACAACGCGGCTGTCAGCCCTGGCGCTAACCAGTCACTCCGCAGTTCCAACACGCGCAGATCATAGCTGTTGATCGGCATGGCGTGAAACTCACTTTGTGAGGTGGTGTAGCCCGTAGCACCATCTTTTAACTGCGCCCATAACAAACCGTTGTCTACCGGTTGCTCTGGCGCAGGTTTATCGGCTGCAAAGCTCAATGCGCTGAACAACAACACAAAGGCTAACCCGATACGGGTGAACAATTTGTTCATATAAAACCTCGCTCACCAGCCCGCAACGCAGGCTGGTTGTTGTCGCAGATTACTTCCAAGCGGCGTTATCAGCACCACGGTAAGCTACGCGTTCACGGAAGATGTTCGATACAACTTCTGCGTCGCCAGCTAACAGGGCCTTAGTCGCACACAACTCAGCACACATTGGCAGTTTGCCTTCAGCGATACGGTTTGAACCGTACTTAGCGCGTTCAGCTTCTGAATGGTTTTCTTCAGGACCGCCAGAGCAGAAGGTACATTTGTCCATCTTGCCACGGCTGCCGAAGGCGCCATTTTTCTTAAACTGCGGTGCACCAAATGGGCAGGCGTATAAGCAGTAACCACAACCGATACACTTGTCTTTGTTGTGCAGGATCACACCGTCTTCGGTGCGATAGAAGCAATCTGCTGGGCACACAGCCATGCAAGGTGCATCTGAACAATGCATACACGCAACAGAGATTGAAGCTTCACCACGTTCACCATCATTAATGGTCACAACGCGGCGGCGTTGAATACCCCATTCCAGGGCTTCATCGTTTTCGTTTTTACAGGCAGTGACACAGCCGTTACATTCGATGCAGCGCTTGCTATCACATAAAAATTTCATAGTTGCCATTTTGGAATTTCTCCTTCACAACGCTGCAATTAGGCTTTGACGATTTGACACAGAGAGGACTTGGTTTCCTGCATCTGAGTTACTGGGTCATAACCGTAGGTCAATGCGGTGTTCGCTGATTCGCCTAACACGTAAGGTACGGTACCTTCTGGGTAGTTAGGCTCTAAGCTTTCACCATGCATCACACCAGCGAAGTGGTATGGCATCCAAGTTACGCCTTGTTTCACGCGTGGAGTTACCATCGCATCAACCAATACGCGGCCACCTTCAGCACCTTCCAGCCACACTTTGTCGCCGTTACGGATGCCACGGTCTGCAGCGTCTGCAGGGTGCATTTCTACAAACATGTTTTGCTGCAGTTCTGCCAACCATGGGTTAGAACGTGATTCTTCACCACCACCTTCGTACTCAACCAGACGACCAGAGGTCAGTGCCAGTGGGTACTTGCCAGTCATATCCTGTTGTTGGATTGACTTGTACAGAGTAGGCAGACGATGTACTTGACGGTCTTCATAGGTTGGGTATTTCTCAACCAAGTCACGACGTGGGGTGTACAGCGGCTCACGGTGTACTGGAATTTGGTCAGGGAAGGTCCATACGATACAACGCGCTTTAGCGTTACCGAATGGAATACAACCGTGCTTCATCGCCACACGTTGGATACCACCTGACAAGTCAGTCTTCCAGTTACGGCCTTCTGCTTCTGCTTTTTCTTCCGCAGTCAGGTCGTCCCACCAGCCCAGTTGCTTGAGCAACTTGTCGGTGAATTCTGGGTAACCGTCTTGGATTTCAGAACCTACAGAGTACGAACCGTTGGCCAGAATGTTTTGACCATTGTATTCAACGCCGTAACGGGCACGGAAGTTACCACCGCCCTGCAGTACGTGTTTGCTTGTGTTATACAGAATTTGCGTACCAGGGTGTTTCTGCTCTGGAGTGCCCCAACATGGCCAAGGCAGACCATAGGTTTCGCCTTTGCATGGGCCGCCTTCAGCTTCCAATGTCTTGTTGCTGAATGAACCCCAGTTCATGGTGTGTTGTTTGATACGCTCTGGACTTTGACCACTCATACCAATGGTCCACATGCCGCGGTTGATTTCGCGAGTCACGTCTTCCACTAATGGAATGCCTTTTTCATCCAGTTGGATACGCTTGGTGTACTCTTTGTCGAAGCCCAATTTTTTGGCCAACATGTACATGATTTCCAAGTCGTTTTTAGATTCGAACAATGGTTCGATAACTTGTTCACGCCATTGGATAGAACGGCCAGAGTTAGACAGCGAACCACGTGATTCAAACTGAGTACATGCTGGCAGCAGGTAAACACCGTTTTTACGGCGATGCATCACACCAGCCATAGTTGGTGCTGGGTCAACAACAACCACTGTGTCCATCTTGTCCAGTGCATCACGTACATCACGTTGACGGGTTTCAGTGTTCACTGATTGACCCCAGAAAAATGCCATACGGATGTTGTCGCGTTGTGCCAGTTTGGCTTTGCCTTCCAGCACGCCGTCATGCCAACGTGAACATGGAATACCTGGGGTGTTCATTGGCACGCGCTCTAAGTATTCGCCGTTATCGAAACGGTTTTGTACCCAGTCGAAGTCCAGATCCCACACGTGTGACCAGTGTTTCCACGCAGCAGTTGTCAGACCATAGTAGCCAGGCAGCGTATCGAACAGCAGACCTAAGTCGGTTGCGCCCTGTACGTTATCGTGACCACGGAAAATGTTAGTACCGCCACCTTGTTTACCCATGTTGCCCAGGGCCAACTGCAGAATACAGTATGCACGAGTGTTGGCGTTACCAACGTGGTGCTGAGTACCACCCATACACCAAACTACAGTGCCAGGACGGTTGTCTGCAAACAGCTTAGCGGTTTGATAGATAGATTCTTCGCTGATACCACAGATGTTCGCCACTTCTTTTGGTGGGAACTTAGCGGCTTCTTTGCGGATCTCATCCATAGCGAAAACACGTTGTTCGATAAAGGTTTTATCTTCCCAACCGTTTTCGAAAATGTGCCACAACATACCGTAGATAAACGGAATGTCAGTACCTGGACGGATAGCAACGTGCAGATCTGAGTGTGCTGCAGTACGAGAGAAACGTGGATCGATTACGATGATCTTGGCGTTGTTACGCTCTTTTGCCAGCAGGATGTGCTGCATAGCCACTGGGTGAGCTTCAGCAGGGTTTGCACCGATGAAGAAGATCGCCTTAGTGTTTTGGATATCGTTGAACGAGTTAGTTTGCGCACCGTAACCCCAAGTGTTTGCTACACCGGCTACCGTGGTAGAGTGACAGATACGAGCTGAGTGGTCGACGTTGTTAGTACCCCACATGGCCGCAAATTTACGGTACATGTAGCAGCCTTCATTAGAGAACTTGGCACTACCCATGAAGTACAGAGAATCTGGACCTGACTCTTGGCGAATCTTGAGCATCTGGTCGCCGACTTCTTCAATCGCGGTTTCCCAAGAGATGCGTTTCCACTTGCCATCAACAAGCTTCATTGGATATTTAACGCGTTTTTCACCATGGCCGTGCTCACGCAATGCAGCGCCTTTAGCACAGTGACCGCCTTGGTTGAATGGGTGATCGAATGCGGGTTCTTGACCTGTCCAAACACCGTTTTGTACTTCAGCGTACAAACCGCAACCTACCGCACAAGCACTACATACAGTACGTTTTATTTCAATTGGTGCATCGTGTGGAACATCTTTCGCTTCAGCACGACGCATCATGCCTGTGCCTAAAAATGAGGCTGCAGCGATACCACCGGCAGTAACCCCGGCATTTTTCATGAACTGGCGACGACTGATCCCCAGAGTCGGCTTGTCGGCCTTAGCGGCGACAGAGGAAGTGCGAGTTAACTTCATCGCTTATATCTCCTGGATTAACGCAGGCTGTTGTAATAGTGACGGACATGCTCGGTTTCACGATATCCGTTTGCTTTAACTGAATGTTCTTCAGTTGGCTTAGTGTCGTTAGCTGATACGCCGGTAGCGGCAACCGCTGCACTAGCAACTGAACCCGCAGTCAATGCTTTCAGCAGTGAACGGCGGCTCAGATCTGGCTTAGATTGGGTCATTACTACTCCTGATTTACAGCTGCCCAAGGTTGGGCAAAATTGAGTGTGTATAACCGCATTTGTAGAAAGATGAGGTTGGTCTTAATACAACTGCAGACCATTAAGGGAAGTTGCTTAAAAAGTAACAACTAAATTCTTAATTTAGGCCGGTGGAATATAGAGGGAAGCCGCGCGGGAAATATTGATCTAAAACAGCTTTGTAGAACGCATTCTCAAAGGATTTTCAAAAGCGTTAACTGACGCATGAATAGTGCGCTTGACTGCACAAAAACTCAGAGAGTTATGTAACTTTAATGCACTTGATTTTGCTTAAAAATAAAACACCCCAGACGCGGCTGGGGTGTTTGTCATCAAGACGATTTTAGTCTCAATCTTGGCGGTATTTTAACGTACCGTTTGCTTTGATTTCGTCGTACCAAAGGTTGTGGTGTTGCATTGCCCAGTTTTCATCACAATAACCGGAAACCATACACTCCATACCACCTTCACTGAGCGCAGTTGCCATCCAAATATGGACAATGGTGAACGCGATAATCAAGGTTGCACTGATACCGTGTACCAACAACGCCGCCATCGACGCTTCACGTGGTAGATCCAGAGTTGGCAGTACCATCATCACACCGGAAATACCGATGAACAGACCGAAAATTGCCAAGGTCCAGAACCACATTTTCTCACCGGCGTTAGCAAAGCCTGAGTCAGGGTGTTTACCTTTCAATGGGCCGATATTGAAATAACCGCCCACGGTCAGGAACCACTTGAAGTCATAGCTTTTAAGCATTTGATCTGGCAACCATTTCACCACTAATACTGCCCAAGAGACAATAAAGAATGGTCCTACCCAGTCGTGGATAGTTTTGGAACCGTAGATCAATGCCGCCCACAAATCGCCGCCTACATAAGGCTGCAATACATGTTTGCCGAGCATGATGTTGAGGCCTGTGAAAATCAGTGTTAAACAGCTGATTGCCACACACCAGTGGATGATCAAGTCCGCTTTACTCCAACGAAACACCATCTTGCCGGAAAATCCGTGATGCAATCTTGATGGTCCGTTTACGAAGTAGAACAACAGAAACGCAGCAAATACTCCCACTACGGCAATCGCCATAATTGGGGTCATGTATTTGTTGCGCACTTCGCGTCCTTGTTCGCCGACAACGTTAATCAAAACGCCAGTTTCAACGCCCTTAGCGGTGGTATAGCCAGATTCACCGGCTTTTACCGCACGCCACAGATCAGCTTCGCTGGTTTGTGCTGTTGCCTGCTGGCGACTGGATTGTTCATCCGCTGCCATAGCGCTGGTGCCAGCCAACCCTAACCCGAATACCAACACCATGAGAGCAAACAGACTGCGCAGTGATTTAATTAGCATAGTCACTCCTCATCAAAGCGGGTTGCCCCGCTTTGGTTCACTCTTTAGTTGATATCACCCGTTTGTGGGTTGTAGCCCCAAATGGTGTTTGGGTTACCGCGGCGTGCCATACGTTCACGATAGATGCCTGATACCACTTCCGCATCACCTGCCAGCAACGCCTTAGTTGAGCAAAGCTCAGCACACATAGGCAATTTACCTTCAGCGATACGGTTAGCACCGTACATCTTATGTTCACGCTCAGAGAAGTTCTCCTCTGGACCGCCAGCACAGAAGGTACATTTGTCCATCTTGCCGCGGCTGCCGAACGCAGTCTTTTTCGGGAACTGAGGTGCACCGAAAGGACAAGCGTAGAAGCAGTAACCACAACCAATACAGGTATTTTTGTTATGCAGTACGATGCCTTCCTCAGTACGGTAGAAACAGTCTGCTGGGCAAACCGCCATACAAGGTGCATCTGTACAGTGCATACAGGCTACAGAGATTGAAGCTTCACCCGGTTTACCATCATTGATGGTCACCACGCGGCGACGCTGGATACCCCACTCAAGAGCGGAGTCGTTTTCGTTTTTACAGGCAGTGACACAACCGTTACACTCGATGCAGCGCTTGGTGTCACATAAGAATTTCATGACTGCCATAGTGGCTTATCTCCTCATCAAGTCGGTTATGCTTTAGTGATTTGGCACAGCGAGGATTTAGTTTCCTGCATCTGTGTCACCACGTCGTAGCCGTAAGTCAGTACGGTATTGGCAGATTCACCCTGAATGTAAGGCACAGTGCCTTCAGGATATTTACCTACCAGGCTTTCGCCTTCAAAAATACCGGCGAAGTGATAAGGCATGAAACATTCACCCGCGATAACGCGAGGAGTGACCATTGCCTTAACCTTGATTTTGGCGCCTTCCGGACCATGAACCCACACATTGTCACCGTCACGTAAGCCACGATCTGCTGCGTCAGCAGGGTTCAGTTCGATGAACATCTCTTGCTGCAGTTCAGCCAACCATGGGTTAGAACGGGTCTCTTCACCACCACCTTCGTATTCCACCAGACGACCAGAAGTCAGTACTAATGGGAAGTCTTTAGAGAAGTCCTGATCCTGAATTGATTTATACAGGGTAGGCAGACGATGAACCATGCGGTCTTCATAGGTCGGATACTTGCTCACCAAGTCACGACGAGGTGTGTACAAAGGCTCGCGGTGCAATGGAATATCATCTGGGAAGTTCCACACCACACAACGTGCTTTCGCATTACCGAATGGGATACAGCCGTGTGCAATCGCAACACGCTGGATACCACCTGACAAGTCAGTTTTCCAGTTTTTACCTTCAGCCGCCGTTTTTTCTTCAGCAGTCAGGTCATCCCACCAGCCAAGTTGCTTCAGCATCTGGTCGGTAAATTCTGGATAACCGTCTTTAATTTCACTGCCTTTAGAGAAAGAACCTTCGGCCAAAATGTTAGTGCCATTGTGTTCTACACCATAACGAGCACGGAAGTTACCACCACCGAAGCGAACTTCACGGTCAGTACGATACAGAATTTGGGTACCTGGATGTTTCATCTCAGGAGTACCCCAACATGGCCAAGGCAGACCATAGGTTTCACCTTTCGCTGGGCCGCCTGGGGCTTCCAGAGAATCGAAGTCGAAAGTGCCCCAGTTTTGTTGGTGCATTTTCAGACGTTCAGGGCTTTGACCTGTGTAACCGATAGTCCACATACCGCGGTTGAATTCGCGGGTAACATCTTCAACCAATGGCTCATCACCGTTGACTTTGATGTTCTTGAACATCTCTTTGTCGACGCCCCATTTCTTCGCCAACTTATACATGATGGTATGGTCTGGCAAAGATTCGAAGTGCGGTTCAATCACTTTGTCACGCCATTGCAGAGAACGGTTAGACGCAGTTACAGAACCATAGGTTTCAAATTGAGTACAGGCTGGCAGGATATAGATGCCATCTTGACGCTGTGGCATGATCGCCGCCATGGTTGGGTGTGGATCGACCACAACAACGGTGTCCATCTTGTTCAGTGCTTCACGCACTTCACGACCACGGGTTTCGGTGTTAACAGACTGACCCCAGAAGAACGCCAAACGGATATTGTCTTTCTGTGCAATCTTTTCTTTATCTTCCAGTACACCGTCATGCCAACGAGAGCATGGAATACCAGGTGAGGTTTGTGGTTTCTTGCCGAGGTATTCACCTTGGTCGAAACGGCCATTAACCCATTCTGGATCCAGTTGCCACACGCGAGACCAGTGGCCCCAAGCGCCTGATGTCAGGCCATAGTAACCAGGCAGGTTATCGAACAGCAGACCGAAGTCGGTTGCGCCCTGTACGTTATCGTGACCACGGAAAATGTTAGTACCGCCGCCCACAACGCCCATGTTACCCAGTGCCAACTGCAGGATACAGTATGAACGGGTGTTCGCATTACCTACGTGGTGCTGAGTACCACCCATACACCAAACGATGGTGCCAGGTTTGTGTTCGTTCAACATTTTCGCTACGCGGTACATCTGCTCTTTCTTCACGCCAGCAACGTTTTCCACCTCTTCAGGGGTGTACTTGGCCACTTCTTCGCGAATGCGTTCCATACCGTAAACACGTGATTGAATGAAGCTCTTGTCTTCCCAACCATTTTCAAAAATGTGCCACAGCAGACCGTAGATGAAAGGAATGTCGGTACCAGGACGGATATGCACGTACTCGTCAGCTTTCGCTGCAGTACGGGTGAAACGTGGATCAACCACAATAACTTTGGCACCGCGCTCTTTACCTTCCAGAATGTGCTGCATAGCCACTGGGTGAGCTTCACTCGGGTTAGAACCCACGAACAACATCAACTTAGAGTTGTGCATGTCGTTAAATGAGTTGGTTTGCGCACCGTAACCCCAAGTGTTTGCTACACCGGCTACAGTGGTAGAGTGACAAATACGCGCAGAGTGGTCGACGTTGTTGGTGCCCCACATCGCGGCTAACTTACGGTAAAGATATGATTGTTCGTTAGAGAACTTGGCGCTACCCATGAAGTACACAGAATCAGGACCAGACTCTTCACGAATTTTCAGCATCTTGTCGCCGATTTCGTTAATCGCTTGTTCCCAGCTCAAGCGTTTCCACTTGCCGCCTTCGAGTTTCATTGGGTACTTGTTGCGTTTACCACCATGTCCGATTTCACGCAGCGAAGCACCTTTAGCACAGTGTCCACCACGGTTGAAAGGATGGTCAAATGCTGGCTCTTGACCGGTCCACACGCCATTCTGAACTTCAGCATAAATACCACAGCCAACAGAACAGTGAGAACAGATAGTACGTTTTACTTCGATTGGTGCATCATGTGGCACTTCAGTCGCTTCAGCCCGACGCATCATTCCTGCACCCAGCATTGAAGCAGCGGCGATACCACCGGTTGCTAAGCCTGCTGATTTGAGGAACTGACGACGGTTAAGCCCCAGTGATGGCTTTTCAGCTGCAACTGGTGCTTGGTCAGTTTTACGAGTTAATCGCATCACACACTCCTTTTTATCATTTACTACGCAAACTGTCGTAGTAACTGCGGATATGCTCGGTTTCACGGTAACCGTCAGCTTGTTTTGCTGTCACTTCGGCGTTGTCAGTAGAAGCCAATGCCTGACCACTTACGGTAGCCACTGCACCAGCTGCACTGCCAATTGCTAAGGTTTTCAGCAGTTGACGGCGACTCATATCGGAAGCTTGCTTCTTCATAGCGTCTCCTGGTTGTTACATGCGGGAGCCCCCCTCCCGCACGGGCTTATCTTGCGATAAGCAGTTTATGAGGCCAGTTCATTGGCCTTTGGCTGGATCTGAACTGCAGAGGTATCCACCACCGGAGTGCTAAGTACCAAACGTTCAAATTCAACGATTTCGGTTTCAAAAAAGGCGCGACCCAATTGTGCCACCACTGCATAAAATGCCGCGCTGTCACAACGAGATAAGGTATCCCAGAAGCGGATAATCCAGCTGCCGAGATGACGACGGTAAAACGCCAATTGTTGGTGTGACGGTGCTTCAACAATCAGCACACTCATCACTTCAAACAGGGCTGCAACGTGGTCTTCAGGCTCTTTAACGTTTTCATCACGTTCAAAGCCCAGTTGCGCCAAGTCTTGGCGCAGCAGCGCTAATGGTTTGTCCATCAGAGAGCCGGTCATAAACCAGCTGCCATAAGGCAGGATTTCGCCAGCACCCACACCGATAAACAGGTTGAAGTATTCATCTTCTAACTGCTCAGGGATGAATTGTTGGGCGGCCAATTTGATGGCAGACCACGCACGAGTCATATCGCTGTCGTCGTTACTATCAACTTCTAATCCATGTAAAAACTGCAATAGCTCTTCTGAAGGTTGACGACGCAGTAACGCCGCCAGCAGCTGATAGATATCGGCCCGCAGCAGATCGTTTTCAGAGATTTGTTTTGTAGATTCGGTCATATTGGCTCTCTTATCTCAGTTGCTTTTCCGGGTCTTGCAGAATGTCTTCAAACATATCTTTGACTCGGCAATCGCCGCACATTTTTAGGCGCTCAATATTGGCGCTGAAAGCGCTGTGCGTTCCGACCATTTCCAGCATCCGATGCACCATAGACTGGGTCGCAAATGGAGCACCGCAGCGAATACACTCAAACGGTACTTCTTCTTTTAAGGTCTTACGCGCCTGTCTGGATTCCTTATCCAGATTAATGCGTGGCGCCAGACTAATGACTTTCTCTGGGCAGGCCGCTTCACACAAGCCGCACTGCACACAATCTTGTTCGGTAAAATACAGCGCTGGGGTATCACCGCCATCTTGCAAGGCTTGTGTCGGGCAGGTAGCCACACAGGACATACACAAGGTACAGCCCGCTTCTTTAATCTGCACTTCACCGTAAGGGATGTTGCTCAGCGCTAATTCATCCTTGGTGTTGGCCGCTTGCTCGTTGAGGTAATCCACCGCTTGGTAGAATGCAGCGCGTTTGGTGGTGACGCTAAATTCTGCCGGTGCGGTTGTTGCCCAAGCGCTTGACTCTTCAAGTATAGGCCACAGATCCGCAAGTGCTTTTTCATCAATCAGTTGAATACGCGCAGGCTGACCAATCTGCTCCAACACAGTGTTGGCCAATGCCATTTCACCGTTGAGCATCTGGGTCAATGTTGGCGCAGTAGCAAGCGTATTGAGTACTAATACTTGCTGAGCACCCCATGCAAGCGCGGCCATCCAATGGTCGATACCAGCCACCGCAATCTCTTCGAGCTCAACCGGCAACACATGACCCGGCAGAGAGTCATTGATTAACTCGGCACCTTGGCTGGCATCGTGGAACAAAATCACTGGCGCAACACTGGTTTTCTCGAGAAAACGGCTAATGAGTTTGTTGAGGTATGAATGCAGTGATTGCGGCGTTGGCAGGTCATAGCTCAATGCGCCGGTTGGACACGCATTGGTACAACTGCCTGCACCGTGGCACAGGTAAGGATCAATTTCGATTTTCTGCTCAATGCTTTGAATCGCATCTGCCGGACAGAAGTTCAAACAGCGGTTACAGCCATTCAGACCGTTACGGTTATGAGCGCAGATATCGCTGTTTACTTTCACGTAACGCGGCTTATCAAACTGACCAACCAGCAGTGGGATCTCTTCCACGGCGGTTGCCAGCTTGTCGCTGTCTTCCCCGACATAGAAATAGCCCGGCGGTAGCATCTCAAGTTGAATACAAGGCTCGTTGCTCAGGTCGAGCACAATGTCAAAGTGGGCTTTACGCAGCGCTACTTTGCTCAACTCAGCGGGCTGACCATTGTGATCAACCGATACTTGAAATTGGCCTAGAAAGCCTTTGATAGCCAGTAACTTGCCATAGTAGCTTTCGACGTCTGGTGCAGCTTCCATCACCTGTTCAAGATAGGTTTCATCTTGGTTAGTAATGGCGCCATTGGCCAAAATGACGCAACTCGCCATTTGCTGCAATTTCGCGGCAGCCAAGCGAGTTAAGTCTTCTGGACCGATCAATAAAACATTGCCCTCAGTGGAGTAACTGACGGTAGGCGGGATCAGATTTTGTAGTATGCGAGTCTGCCCCTGGACTTCGCCACGTGCCCGCACCAGCTCAGGCTGTGCGGACATAATGCTCTCACAATTGCTCACTATGCGTTCCTAAATGAGATTCTGGCTGTGGCTTTATTATCTATGTCTATGCTTTTGTTATTTTTTATGCGCTGAGCCACAGCGAATTAAAAGTTATAAGCAATTCACACACCAATATTATGGTATATAAATACTGATAAACTTACGTTAAACAACTCTTTCATTGTTTTTTTCAGCAGCTAATGGATCATTTTGGCTAAGTTGCACAACTTCACCGTCCATTTTGTCCGTTGAATCGGTTGACTCGATTAGCTCAGGCGCTTGTTCGGCAATTTCTGCAGGCATTTGCTCGTCAACGTCTGCGGTTAACTGCGCATCAGGCATATCGTCCTGCGCTGCGATTTCCGGTTCAACAACATCGTCTGGCTTCTCTTCATCTTTCACCAGATGACGGAACACTTTCTTCGCCAGCTCAGATGACACTTCCGGCGTTAAAATCTCTTGGTTGGAATAGTCCAAGGCGTATTCCATCATGCCGTCGATTTCGCTGAAATGCGGCTGTTTCCACAGCGCGCGCAGCGCGTTTTGTCTCACCGATGGATCGACGTTTTTTGCCATAAAACTGGCAAAGCTGCCGCCCACTTCGATATTTTCCGGATCGGGTAAATCCTCAGCTGTCAGTATCTGCTCTTCATCGGTAGCTGGTGTAGCTTCAGAGACCGGATCAGCAACATCCTGAACTGAAGCTGCCGCGCTATCGATGGGTGTAGCTTCGGCGTCAACACTGCTGTCGCTGGGGATTTCTACTTCATCTGGCAGTTCTTCACCCTGTTGAGCTTGCTGTTTTCTCAGCGCCCAACGACTTAAAAAACCACGTGATTCACTCATTAATGTCTCCTGCCTCGGTTCTGTTCTTCTGCCAGTTCCTTACGGCGGTTAACATGTTTACGACGGTGGGCACAGATTTCCACTTCGCCATATTGGGTGATAAAGGCTTCAATCCAGCAAGCCACAGCTTCAGGCATTGGCATGTTCAGCACTGGGGTATCACCCTCTAAACAGCCCGCGGCGACGTTTTGGTCGGCAGAGATAGTTGCTGGAACCCAAGTGCCGTCCTCTTGTTCATCACAAACAATGTAGAGCATGGGATTATCCATATCGAGATTTAGGCGATAACTGGCACGTTCATCTAAATAGAGTTCTAGCGAGATCAACTTGGCACCTTCTGGCGCTGCTTCTGTACCAGGAACGACTTGATCAAGTTCCCAGCTTTCAGCTAACCAACGGCCTACTTGCTTTTCGACTTTCTTCAATGACACATACATCGGCCAGACGCTTTGAGAATGTTGCATTAGGATTTTCCTCCCGAGTTAGTATTTTCGGGTGATAGCGGTTCGCAGTGGACAAGCAATAATTACACCAACTTGATATTAGTAAATTAAGTTGCGCCTGATCATCTTAATTACCGCCAGAGTGGGACATATTGTCCCCGATGAAAAGACATTTTGCACAAGTGTTAGGTGTGAGCTAAGAATCGGTGCGGTAGATCACGCCTATTTAAACGCAATCTAGAGGTGGGAACAAATATTGCTAGTCTGTGGGTCTTACCTATGCGTAGAAGTGATGTATGACCGATTCAAAGCTCCATTTTATTAAAACAACAGCAGAAGTCCCACTGACAATCGCGGTTACCGCCGTAGATGAAAACGGTCAAGTGCAGGACAAGTATATCGCCTGTGAACGGCCATTGACGATATATCTCAATTGGCAACCGATAGTGACCTTGATGACGCTCGGCGCGCGCCCAGAGACCTTGGCGTTGGGGTATCTCAAGAATCAGGGCTTTATCAGCGATGTGGCTCAGCTTGAATCTGTGATTATCGACTGGGAAGTCAGCTCGGCAGCAATTATCACCAAAGAAAATACAGAGGGCTTGCAAGCCAAGTTAGCCGAAAAAACCGTGACCACGGGCTGCGGTCAAGGCACGGTATTTGGCGGATTTATGGATGGAGTTGATGAGATTGAATTGCCAACCCCAGAGTTGAACCAGTCGACCATCTACGCATTATTAAAAAATATCAGCCAATACAACGATACCTATAAAAATGCTGGTGCAGTGCATGGTTGTGGCGTGTGCCAGCAAGATCAGATCTTATCTTTTGTGGAAGACGTGGGTCGCCATAACGCAGTGGATACCCTTGCCGGAGAGATGTGGCTCAACGGCCAAAGCGGCGGCGACAAGATTTTTTACACCACTGGGCGCCTCACCTCAGAGATGGTGATTAAAGTCGCCAAGATGGGCATTCCGGTACTGTTATCGCGTAGCGGTGTGACGCAAATGGGCTTGGAGTTGGCGCAAAAACTTGGCATTACCATGATCGCCCGTGCCAAAGGTCGCCACTTCCTTGTATATAATGGCGCGCAACACATCCGCTTTGATGCCACTAAGGAATCGCAAGATTAATCGCAGGAGTTACAATGAGCGAACCCAGTGAATTGGTTTACATGAGTGCCAAGCAGGTCGCTGAGTACTTAGATCTCAACGAAAAAAAGGTGTACGCCATGGCTAATGAGCGTATGCTGCCCGCCACCAAAATTACTGGTAAGTGGTTGTTCCCTAAGATTTTGATCGACCGTTGGGTAATGGATTCTTGCCATAGCGGCATGTTGTCTGATCGGATGTTAATCACCGGCAGTGACGATCCATTATTGTCGATGCTGGTCGCACGGTTGATGGCCGAAGTGGGTAGTAGAGAACTGATTAGTTACAGTGCTACCGGCTCACGTTTAGGCTTAGAGTTGCTTTCCAAAGGTTACGCCGACATCTGTACCCTGCACTGGGGCAGTGCTGATGAACGTAACATTCGCCACACGGCCTTGCTGAAGGGTTATCCGAACCACCAGCAGTGGATTATGGTGCATGGTTACAACCGCCAGCAGGGGCTTATCGTTCGCCCTGAGCTCCTGCATCGTTGCCAAGAGGAAGAGATGGTACTGCTGCAACCCTGGCGTTGGGTGACCCGTCAAGGCGGCGCAGGAAGTCAGCAACATCTCGAACATTGGTTAATGAAACGCGGCGCCACGGTGGACAGCCTCAATGCCATCATCACTGCCTTTAGCGAGCGGGAGTTGGCCGGTTGTATCGCCCGCAATGAAGCGGATATTGGCTTTGGTTGCCAAGCCGTTGCCCAAGAGAGCGGTTTGGGCTTTGTACCTTTGTTGACGGAATCATTTGATTTTGTCATGCCGCAAGGGATCTACTTCCGTCGTCAATTACAACAACTGTTTAAGATGCTGGTGAATCCGGGCACTCGTCAAATGGCCGCACAATTAGGCGGTTATGATTTAACAGATTGTGGTCAGATTATCTGGAGCCCGCAATAACAAGGTGTTTGAGACCAAATAACAAAGAGGCCAGCAATTGCTGGCCTCTTTGTTAGCTAACTGTTTTTAATCATAAAGATAGCGAGTAAACAACATATTGACGATCAATGACTTCCCAGTTTCTTGTTGCAACAGCTTATTGAGTTCTTCGTAGCACTCTTTACGGATCTCTTCACGGCCTGTCAGCGACTTGATGCGATCTTCCGGTTGATTGCCCAAAATCTCAACAATTGCTGCGCGTAAAAGCGGGTCATGATGTTCAATCACCACTAAATCTTCTGGCGATTTCACCATCAACTCGACACTGATGCGGACAAAGCCCAGCTTTTTACGGTTAGAGATGTAATTAGTGACAATCTCAGGTTCAAAACCATAGTACGCATAATTATCGCTAGCGCTCGGAGTTTCAGCCGCCCATGACACCGACGGCAACATAGCTAAGCTCAACACCAGTAACATTATTTTTTTAATCACAGTAGCTAACTCCTGTTTAGTCGCAGCAAAGGGCTGGCCGAACTGCCAACAACCCGATGAGACATGGTAGACTTCGGTTGATGGTCTTATTTTATCGGTTAATACATGAATCTCTCCAGTCCAACCTTCCCATTTGGCAATGGAATCCATTGGTTTTCTGCTTCAGCGCACACCAAGTTACCGCAAGAGCCGCTTAAAGATTGGCTATTATCTCCTTCTAGTTTGACCCAAAGACTCAAAACGCGCTGTTCGACCTTCGAAGTGCTACTGCTTGGCGAGCAGTGGATCGACACGCCGACACAAGAATGGCACGGCGCAGAATCGCAGTTATGGTTGCGGGAAGTGCTGTTGCGGTTAGATGGCGTTCCGTGGGTGTTTGCCCGCACGCTGATCACCCCAGCCTTGCTGCAACAGCAACAACAACTTGAGCAATTGGGTAATCGGCCCTTAGGCGAACTGCTCTATAGTGATAACCACTTTATTGCCGGTGAGATTGATGTGTGCCATATAGAGCAAGGCTCGCCCATGTGTACGCTGGCAGCCAGTCTAGCGCAGCCAACGTCAGCACCACTGTGGGGCCGACGTCGGCATTTCAGCTATCAACAATTGCCGTTAGTGGTTGCAGAGGTCTTTCTGCCTGCCGCAGTGCTCGCCATCAACGCCGAGACTTGATAACGGCGCATCCACGCGGTTATCAACAAGGCGGCCAATACCCACAGCGTTAAACTGCCCCCGCCTGAACTACCACTGCTGCTAGTTGGCGGATTGGTAGGCGGAGTTGTCACGGTACTCACCGTTACCACACTCGCCTGCGACGATACAGTATTGCCTGAGGTGACTGTTAGCGTCACGGTATAACTGCCTGCGGCCGCATAACTGTGGCTTGGAGACACGGCGCTACTGCTACTGCCATCACCAAAATCCCACGCATAACTCAAACCTTGCAGGTTGCTGGTGGTGGTATTGGTAAACTGCACCGCCAAACCGTTCGCCGCCGAGGTGAAATTCACATTCAGGAAACTGGCGATAGTGACAGTACGCGTTGCACTAATGGTTGCGCCATCGCTGTCAGTGACGGTGAGACTCACTGTGTAGCTGCCCGCATATTGATAGGTATGGGTTGGTGCTGCAGCCGTGCTGGCGCTACCATCGCCAAAGTTCCAGGCATAGCTGTAAGGCGCTGTACCACCACTGACATTGGCGCTAAAACTCACCACACTGTTGTTCTGACCACTGTTGATGGTAAGAGCCAAGGGGGCGGCTGGCGTATCGTCAGTAACGCGACGAATATTCACCGTGGCTATACTGCTGTCTTGTTCTTGCGATACCACTTCAACGATGACGCCTAATGCTGGCAGTACTAGCCCAGCAGCAGGTTTAGCGGGGGCGCTGTAATCATCGCGGTCATCAAATAAGCTGGTATGCAGCAATGAGGTGTCATTGGGATAACCCGATTGATTAAACAAGCTAAAGGCAGCATCACGGATCTGCACTCGAGTTGGACTGGTTCCAATCAGTTGCTGATCGGCATCAATCACTCCAATCAGGTTACGGCCGGGATGTTCATTCACCTCGTTATCCGCCACATTTTGATTTTCATACCAAATCAATACCCCAGCTTCGTAGCCGCTATCGCTTAAGCCTGCATCAATGTCGCTATAGTTGCGAAGTTGTACCAGATAGCGATGAGGTTCACCTGGGCGGGTGTTATCAATACGAGCAAAACCATCGAAGGTGATCGATGGATTCACGGTTTCGGCGTTATCACTGAACACCGTATTGCTACCAGCGGTGAGGCTAAGTTCATCGAGTTGCATCCCCTCGCCCAACACTGACTGGTCGGTACTATACACAATGCGGATTTGTCGGTTGCTGCCAGCATATGCACTCAAATCAAAGGTCAAAGTGACCCAGCCGTTACTGTCCGCTGCGGCGAGATCGCTCGACTTACCGGTGATGATATTTAACGCATTATTGGTGCCGTTGTTGGCCAGTGTGTAGTTGCCCGCCACCGCCGCGCCATTAATGATGACTTGTGCATAGTCATATTCATCTTCAATATCCCACTTGGCCTTCATGCTCAGCGTCAGCGGTGTGCTATTGGGCAGGGTCACATTAAACGCCATCTCATTGGTCGTCATGTTGCCTGTACCCGAGTAGAACTGATAGCTGCCGCTATACGGCGGATTGAAGGCGGTATTTTCGGACGGAAGGTCAATCGCTAACTGATTGATTTCATCGGCTTCGGTTGCCTGGTACAAGGTATAATCCATGCCGCTGGTCGTCAGATTGGCGTAGGCAATGCTTTGTTGATACTGCCATTTACCTTCATACCGTTCTTGCAAAAACGAGCGAGCATACGGCGAGAATCCTGATGGCTCAGAGCCCTGCAAATAGCCTGTCCAACTACCTTCTGCCATTAACGACCACTCTCCCACCGGTGAGCCGTTATCATCGTTGGCGGAGTCATATTCATCGGGTAACCCTAAATCATGGCCAAACTCATGCACGCACACGCCGATACCGGCATCAATAGGTTGAATGGTATAGCCAAATAAACGTTTGTTGGTGCCGCTGATCCGTTGCCCTACGCCAGTGGCATCATTTGCCACAAAGAAACGATGCGACCAAATGGCGTCATCGCCCAACACACCGCCACCGGACTCTTCGCCTATGCTGGAATGGAACACCATCACATGGTCAATAATGCCATCTGGTTCGTTGACGTTGCCGTCCATATCTAAGTCATAGGGATCTTCGATGTCATACTGCGCCAGCTCGGTCGAGGTCATTTGGCTGACCGCCGCAGTTACCGCTTCTTCCACCAATTCCGGCGCACGCATGTCGTTGTCGTCGTTATCCGGATCGTTGGCGCCATAGTAGGCGGCATTTTGACTGGCTCGCACCCAACCAATCACCTCACCGGTGAATGAAAAGCTACCGCCCGAGGCGGACTGATAATATTGATAGGCGGAGCGCAAGGTTTGTCCGCTTGGACCGCGAAAACCTGTACTACTGAACAGCAAACCATCGTAATGGGACGTTGGGTAGCTACTGTAGTACATGTTGGTATCGCTGGGGCTTAGCTGATTGTTGTTGTAGGGCAGATCAGGGAAATCCACCAGCACTGCTAACACGCGCACCGTTTTAGTGGTATCACGCTCGGTTGCCGGCGTCACTTCCGCCACCATGCTGCGCTTACTTAACAGCGCTTGTTGTGCCTGTACGTTGGATTGAGCCGCTTTGAGCAGATGCTGTTCGCGCTGCAACTGTGCCCGCATCTCTTTGGTAATGCCTTTGCTGAGATAACGTTGCAACGCCGCTTGTTTTTCCGCGTCGCTGGCATCAGTGGCGATTTCGCCACGCTTGGTCAGCCAATATAAAATCTGTTGTTTATTGTGAATGGCGATATCCGCTGGTGCAGCTGCCGCATACAGTTGGCTGCTGGCTAACATGGCCACCGTTGCAACCCCAATTAACCATCGACTCTTCATGGCTTAACCCCTTTAACACAGCGCTTGTACGCTTGTTGCCGCTGTTGAATATAGTCAGTCACCCGTTGTTCGGCGTCGGCGTCACTCATCTGCTCGGTGATTACGCCGTCCGCTTTTAGACGGGCATAAATCTGCGCGCGATCGACACGAGGTGCGCCGCTGCCGCAGGGTAGTAGTGGTGAGACGGGAGAGGAGATTTGCGCAGGCGCAGCTGGAGGTGCATCAGCTTGTGGCGGAGCCTCTGCCTGACAGGCACTGAGGCTCAGCAACGCACTTATGACCGACGCTAACCGAACGATTCTGAAAGTCACACCCTATCTCCATCAGCAGAGAATTATTGAATAACTATAGTCGTTACACTCTGTGATTAGGTAGTGGCCAAAAGTAAAGGTTCCGCCTTCATGCGGTTAAAATTAGACCGATTTCGAATAACCGCTTAGCCGTTGACCGCAGAGAGATACTTAGCCACACCATCGAGCAGCATTTGCACAGAGATCATCACCAACACCATGCCCATCAACCGCTCGACAGCGGTAAGACCTTTATCGCCCAATATACGGTTAAAGGCTTTGTAAAACATCAAGATAATTGAGCTAACTCCCCAAGCCGAGATCAGCGCAACCGTCCACTCAAACATGCGGTTTGGGCCGGTATGAGCCAACAATATCAGTGCGGCAAGGATCGATGGCCCCGCCATTAACGGAATCGCCATCGGTACTATAAAAGGCTCTTCCCCTGCGGGTAACCCAGTGAGGCCACCGGGCTGTGGGAAAATCATTTTCAATGCAATCAGGAACAGAATGATACCGCCGGCGATGCTGACACTTTCAGAACGCAAACTGAGGAAATTCAGAATTGCTTCCCCGGCATAAAGGAACATCAACATGATGACGAGGGCAAAGAGTAATTCTCGAATCAACACCTTACGGCGCTTTTTTGGATCGATATGACGCAAAATAGAGGCAAATACAGGCAGATTGCCCAGAGGGTCCATGATCAGAAACAACATAACTGCGGCGGACAGAATATCCATGAAACTCTCTCATAATGGTGATGAATAAAACGAAGCGGCCATATTGTATAGGTTTTTGGTTGAGTTGTTATGACGTTAGCGGAATATTTCTGATCCACAAAGAATGCAACAGAAGGCTGCTCGAATGGCCGACACTTGGTATACTATGGCGATTTTCCCTAGCCCAGCAGTCACATGACCTATCTGATCGCCAGTTGTATCGCCCTTTTATTTGGCCCAGTTTGCTATCGCTTTCTCAGCAATGGCAGTGGTCTGCATAAAGGTTTAGATGGCTTTATCTTTGTGTCACTCGGTGGCTTGGTACTGATCCATATTCTGCCCGAGCTACTGGAACACGGTGGCATTCTGGCAATCGCCTTTGTGGTATTGGGCTTATGGGGGCCAACGGCCAGTGAAAAACTGTTTCATCGCTACTCAGATCTTACCCACAAATTAACCCTAATTTTCGGTATCTCCGGCTTATTGCTACACACCATCACCGATGGTGGTGCATTAGTGCTGGCACAACAAGGCCAAGGCACGGCGCTGCTGGCGCTTGGTGTGATCCTGCATCGTCTGCCTGTGGGATTAGCGATTTGGTATCTGCTCACACCGCAAGCAGGTCGCCGCTGGGCGATTGTGGTGCTGGGGTTGATGATTCTGCTCACTACATTCGGCTATGTGGCTGGTGAGCAGTTATTGAATCATTTGAGCCTCGACAATACCGTGTATTTACAAGCCTTTGTCACTGGTTCAATTCTGCACGTGGTGATGCATCAACCTCATGCTGATACACCGCTAGACAGCACCAGCCGTTACGAGCTGCACGCAGGGATTGGCAGCTTGCTCGGTATTGGCTTATTGGCATTGCTGCTGTTCACCGAAAACGATGCAGCCGGGCATCACCACCACGAACATAACGATCTGTTTGACTGGCTACTAAGCCTAGCACCCGCCTTACTGCTGATGTTTGTCTTGGCCGCCTGTCGCCGCGTTATCGGATTTTCTAAGTCGCGCCAAACCGGTTGGTTGCGGCAGATGTTGCGTCAAGCCGCACCTGAGATGTGGATATTTGCGATTTTGCTGCTCGGTCCTGCCTACGGGATGATTTTGCTGCTGTTTTCGATGATCAACGCTTGGCTCATCTCCTTCAATCAGCCGCAATCCGGTGATGTGGCAGCCAGTTCAGCCAATTTGATGTCTGATGTTGAACGCTGCGCGCCGTGGATCTTATTGAGCTTGCTGCTGGCCAACCTGATTGGTCATCCATCATTGCCACTGTCAGCCGATTGGGCGCAAGTGCTGTTGCTGATCGCGATTTTTTCGCTGCTCCCCTTTAGTGTGCCGGGCGCAATTGTATTAGCCATGGGCTTGGGCTCAAGTGAGTGGAGTGCCCCCGCAGTTGTGTTCTGCTTGCTGGCGCCGTTAATCCGCGGCCAGATCAGCATGAAAGTAGCCTATTGGAAAATTGCCACTGCCTCAGCATTAAGCTTAGCCGCGCTGGTAATAGTGCATTTTTGGCAACCTCCGACCGTGCAAGTACTGCACTACCCGCAGCCAGTTGAATTTGCAGCGCTGATCGCCACCGCGCTGCTGTTTGCGATAGGTTTGTTGCGCTTGGGTCCACGTAAGTTTTTAGGGCGATTAAAACCCAATATGCCAGCATTGGCGGGTCATCATCACCAACATGCCCATTCCTCACATCAGCACGAACATTCTCACCATCATCAGCATAGTGAACATCATCACTAAACGCATTCAGCCCAAGCCAGCACTGACGACCGACTTGGGCTGATATTGATAACTCACCGCGGCAAGCGGCGGATGACGCTACATTAAGACAATAGCTGACTGCCTTTGAGGCTGCGCACATCTTCACCGGTCGGTGCTTGAAAGGCACGCAAGCCAAACTCAGGCAGAATGGCAAAGATATGGTCAAAGATATCGGATTGGATCTCTTCGTACATCACCCAACGCGTATCATTGGTAAAGATATACAACTCCAATGGTAAGCCTTCGGTGGTTGGCGCCAACTGACGCACCATCAACGTCATCTGTTGATGCACTTTCTCGTGGTGTTTCAGGTACTCCACCAGATAGGCGCGAAACGTGCCCACATTGGTTAAGCGCCGGCCATTCACCACACTGTCCATATCTGACACAGTGGCATTAGATACCATGATTTCGGTGGTTTTACGCGGCAGGTACTCTTTTAAGTAGTTGATTTTCGACAAGTGTTGATAGTCAGCCTCAGTCAGAAAATGGATGGTGTTGATATCAATATTGATTGCTCGTTTGATACGACGGCCACCAGATTCCGACATGCCGCGCCAGTTTTTAAAGGCATCCGACACCAAGGCGTAGGCGGGGATCATCGTTAAGGTGTGGTCCCAGTTACGCACTTTCACGGTGATCAGCGATACCTCTTCCACCGCACCATCAGCGCCATACTTGTCCATCTGGATCCAGTCGCCGGGGCTGACCATGCGGTTGGCCGCCAACTGAATTCCAGCGACAAAACCAAGGATGGTGTCTTTGAACACCAACATCACCAAACCGGTTGCCACACCTAAGCCACTGAGGAAGTACACCGGCGACTGATCGGCCATAATCGACACCGACACGATGGCAGAGACAAAAAACAGAAACAGTTTAAACAGCTGTACAAAGCTTTTGATAGGAATGCGACGGCTAACTAATTTGACGTCTGAAATCTCATTGATTGCATCGAGGGTGGCATACACCGCACGCACAATGGCGAAGATTAACCACACGGTAAGCAACTTGTCGGCAATTTTCTCGGCAATCTGATGCGCGCTCAGTGCCAAGGGGATCAACAGATTAAGCAGCATGATGGGCACGATCATCGACAGTTTTTCAAACACGCGATGACGCACAAAAATATCGTCCCAGCTAACTTTCGAGCGCAGCACCATCAGATTCATGGTGCCCACCACTACCCGGCGGAGGATGAAATACACCAGTGAAGCCAACGCCACCACAGCAAAAACTAAAAGAAACGACGACAACCACCCTGTGGGTTTACTGTCAATGCCTAGCTGCGCTAACCAACTCGACACCATCACCCGTAAGTCTTGATCCACAACTGCCTCACAATGCTCGCAAACGCCCAACCTTAGGCGGAAAAATTACAGCGTAACATAGCGCTCTTAACTGAGCTTGAACAGGGGGAAATTGTGATTAGATCAGTGGCTCGGACAGTTCAACTGCAACCCCATTGGGCTGCTCAATTTTAGCCAGTTCAGCAAGATTAACACCGGAGACTTTCAGTGCCAGCGCATGCTCAGATTCAGCAGCCCATTCCAGACGTAAATTATCTTGGCGGCCTTTAGTGACCAGAGTGGCGGGATATTCAGTCCCCGAATAGAGATTGGTCAGATGCAGATAACTATGCCAACGCTGTGCTGTTTTTACACCACAGTTAGAGAAATGGACTTCCGCCATCCACTTACCATTGGGTGAGGTGGACGATTGCAGCAAAGTATCGTCACATAGCTGTGCGGCGGCAGGCAGCTCAAGCCGCGCCGATAATTCCATGATGGAAAATGACACCACACATAAGGTTGCAGCGACCGCCACAGATTGCAGAATTTTATAGCCAACGGGCGTCAAGGATGACACTGATAATCCCTACTACTTAAACAAGCCCTAATAGAATTAATAGGTTACGTTGGCGGATTGGCAAAGTAAATAAGGCCAATGTTGCACAAGTTGCACCCATTGTCACCATCATGTAAACAATAGTCATTAACCTTATGATCGTACACGGTTTATCTTTTTAGATTTGGCGCTGTTTAGAAACTAAAATGCTTATAGTTATCAGTTATGAGTTAGTCATTTAGGTTGGCAAACCGGGCAAAAGACGGTGGTGCGCTGCCCTAGGCGGATCTCATTGAGCAAACAACCACAGCGATCACACGCTTGCCCGCCGCGACCATAAACATGCAGTTTTTGGGCAAAGTAACCCGGCTTACCCTCAGCATTGGTAAAGTCTTTTAAGGTAGTGCCGCCTTGAGTAATCGCCTGTGCCAAAATCGCTTTTATCGCGGGCACGAGTTCAGCCAACTGCTTGTGAACCAGCTTACCCGCTGGGCGTTGCGGATGAATGCCAGTAGCAAATAACGCCTCATTAGCGTAGATATTCCCCACGCCAACCACAATCGCGTTATCCATCAAGCACAGTTTTATCGCCTTGGATTTGCCAGCTAAAGCCAGTGCTAAATAGTCGAGATTAAACGCCTCACTTAATGGCTCAGGCCCAAGCTTGGCTAACAGTGGATGGGCTTGTTCTGGCAATTCACACCACAACCAAGCGCCAAAGCGACGAGGATCGTTAAATCGCATAATGCGGCCACTTGCCAGCACGAGGTCGATATGATCGTGTTTCGCAATCTCAGTGCGCGCATGAACAATGCGTAAACTGCCAGACATCCCTAAATGCACGATCGTCGTACCGGCATCGGTATCAATCAGTAGATATTTGGCGCGACGACGCACGGCGCGAATAGTTTGACCGACAATCTGCTGCGCTACGTCAGGCACTGGCCAGCGTAACGAGGGGTTGCGGACAATTAATGCGGTGACTTGCTGACCCACTAACCAAGGTTCAACCCCTTGGCGGGTCACTTCGACTTCGGGTAATTCAGGCATGTGCTATCCTGCGATATCAGCAAAAACTATTGTGCTTGGGCTCGTAGCAACGGCCGCAAACCTTCACGTTGGCTGGGAGGGATTTGATACCAATTACCGGCAATTGAGCGCATCAAACCTGCGTTGGCAAACAGCAACCACACTTGCGACTGCTGCTGCCCCACCTGCAACAATAACTCCTCGGGCTGTTCCGTAGGCTGCTGTTGCGCTGTCATCTCAACCGCAGATACCCGCAACTCACGCCAATGTTGCACCCATTGCGGGCAGTTCAATACTCGCTCATCACATTGCCATTGACCACGGTCATCCTGTGCTAACCAAATGCCAGACAGCTGCAGTTGTGTCAGCGGATTTTGTGGGTCAAACAGCTGCACAGTGTCACTAGGGGTGCGGTCAGCATAGCGATCGAGCAAGGTAAGTACCCCAATCATCATCAGCGAAGCAATGATGATAATGTTGTTCCAACGTCGCCGAGTGATCGCCATAAGTTTGTCCGTGTGTTAAGCGCTGTGGATTAGAGTAGCTCAGCAAAAGGCAAAATATACACCAACTCACCCGCATCAATACGTTCGTCTTCTTCACCAACGATCACTAAGCAGTTGGCTTTTACCATGGAGCTGAGCATGCCGGAGCCTTGGGCGCCGGTCGACGACACATGCAACTTGCCATCGGTGCCAAGTGCGGCGATGCCACGGTTAAATTCAGTCCGGCCACTACGGCTACGGAATGTTTCATCCGCAACTGCGGGCAACAGGGTTGGCTGCCAATCTTGTTCGCCAGCTAACTTACGCAGTGCCGGTTGGACAAACATCAAAAATGCCACCATCGCCGCTACCGGGTTACCGGGCAGGCCAAAGAACAGTGCATCGTTAATTTTGCCAAAGGCCAACGGCCGCCCTGGGCGCATATCAATGCGCCAGAAGTGGATTTCGCCAATCGCTGCGAGCACTTTTTTGATGTAGTCAGCATTACCCACTGACACACCACCTGAGCTGATCACCATGTCGGCCCGTTGCGCAGCGCCCGCTAAGGCTGCCGTCAGCGCCGCTTCAGAATCTTCAATAATGCCTAAATCGATCACCTCACAGCCTAAACGGCGTGCCATCGATTTAATAGTGTAACGGTTTGAATCATAGATGCAGTTGGTCTTTAGCTCAGTGCCCGGCTGGCACACCTCGTCACCGGAAGAGAACACCGCCACCACCGGGCGACGTGTCACCGCAAACTCAGCAAAACCAAGCGATGCCAGCAAACCTTGCTCCGCAGCCCCTAGACGGCTGCCGGCCGCTAATGCCACCGCGCCTTTGGCAATATCTTCGCCCGCCAAACGCACGTTTTGCCCCACTTTGATCTTGCTATCTAAGGTCATGAGGCCATCGTGTTCTTGGGCATTCTCACGCGGTTGCACGGTATCGGCGCCCGCGGGCACTGGCGCACCGGTCATAATGCGCACGGCTTGGCCTGCTTGCAGGGTGCCTTGATATTGATAACCAGCACGCACTTCACCGACGACCTCAAATACCTCAGGCAACGGCTCAGCGCCACAAAAGGCAAAACCATCCATAGCCGAATTGGTGTGCTGCGGCACATCCACCGGTGAGATCGCATCGGCGGCGAGCACACGATTTTCAGCGTCATCGAGACTGACGGTTTCGGTGTCAGTTACGGCAGTCACTTGGTTTAGAATGTTTTCCAAGCCTTGGCGCACCGATAAAAATGCTCCGGATGAGCTTAACGCCTGCAATGGCAGTGGGCGCACTTGCGGTTTGGCTTGGTAATTTTTGGCATATTGCTCAACGTAATCGGCAATCTGCGCCACGTTGTTAATATCTAATTGCGCAATGCTTATATCGCTTGGCAATTGAGTATCAGCGCAACAGGCAATCGCCAATACATTCGGGTCTTGGTCGAAAATCAGCGGCTTACCTACCGCTTCACGGTGTAGCTCAATCTTGGGTAAGGCCAGTTTTTTAAAGCCTTCCACCAACACCAAATCGATTTTATCTTGCTCGAGTTGCTGCAGCAGATGGATTAAATCGGGATCGCCGTCCACCGCATCTTCGGTCATCAACGCCCAACGCACATGGGATGCTACCAACATCTGCCGTGCGCCGGCTTTACGCATTTCGTAGCTGTCTTTGCCGGGAATATCCACATCAAAGTTATGATGCGCATGCTTCAGCACCGCTAAACGCAACCCGCGTTGATTCAAGGTTGGGATCAACTGCTTGAGCAGTGTGGTTTTGCCCGTGCCGCTGTAGGCACAAAAACCCAATACCGGAATGGACAACGGATTGATGAAGGCAGTGCTCATAGGTAAACCTCTTAACTTTGGGCGATAGCGTCAGCTAATTGTTGTTTCTCTTCAGGCGTGTTGACGTTGATAAAGGCATTGGGCTGATCAGCAAAGGAGACTTGCGCCACCTTCAAATCGGCGTACCACATATCAATGCGACGGCGACCACTGTCGAGGAATGCCAACATTGAAGGCAGCAGCGAACGTTTAAGTAACAGCACCACGGGTTGTTCCCGCTCGCCATCGGTGGCTACGGCCAAATCGGCGTCTTGAGCCTTGAAAGCAGCCAACATCCGTTCGGCTAAATCCTGTGGAATAAGGGGGCAATCACAAGGAACGGTGAGAATTAACTCGGCAGTTGAAGTCGCCATGGCCGATGACATACCTGATAGCGGGCCAAGATAACCCTGCTGCTGATCGGCAAACACCGGATAACCAAACTCAGCATACTGCGCCTGATTACGGTTGGCATTAATGCGGATCTGCGCCACTTGTGGCGCAATGCGCGCCAGCACATGCGCGACCATCGGCTGGCCAAGCAATTCGACCAAGCCTTTATCGTCACCGCCCATACGTCTCGCCATGCCCCCAGCGAGAATGACGGCTTCTAATTGTTGCGACATTATGGTTATTCTCCAGCCGCTAACGGCTGTCTAATCTCTGATACACGGATCTGCTGTGACTCAATCAACCAACGCTGCTGGCATAGGCCAAACAGAGCGGAATCTTGATGGCTACTGAGCAGCAATCCCGTCCCCTGTTTTTTCAATTCGCCTATCATAGCAAACACTAGCTGTTGAGAAACTCGGTCCATATTAGAAATTGGTTCATCCAGCATCAATAACTGCGGTTTTAATAACCAAGTACGTGCTAATGCTAACCTTTGTCGCTCGCCACCCGATAGATTGGCGGCGCCTGATTTCAGTAGATGACCGAGCTGCGAGAGCTCAATCGCGGCATCTAAACGTTGTAGCTGTTCGGCTTTGGGCAGCTTGCTGTAGCGCTGCGCCAACTTGAGGTTGTAACTCACATCACCGTCAAATAGATAGGGATGTTGATGCAAATACAGCGCGTAACCGAGTAATGGATTAGGTTGCGAAAAACTACGTTGCCGGTTCGCCGCCGTAACCGTGCCACTGCTCGGTTTGACTAACCCTGCCAATACCTTCATTAAGGTGGTTTTGCCGGTGCCGTTATCACCTTCCAGATAAATCACATCACCCTGCTTAAAATCTAACGCGGGAGCGTTAAACAGCGGGCGCTCACCAAAGCGCATGGTGAGATCTTGTACGTGAATATGGTAACCCGACATTCTAATGGCTCCTTGGACGCGAGCCGCCACGCAGCGTGCCCAACAGGAAGTTAAGTACTAAGGATAAAATCAGCAGTACTAACCCTAACGCAATCGCTTGGGCAAAGTCACCTTTACTGGTTTCCAAGGCAATGGCCGTGGGAATATTGCGAGTCACATGAGCAATATTACCGCCTACCATCATCGAGCAGCCAACTTCAGTCACGATGCGATAAAACGCGGCAATAACCGCCATCAACAACGGTACTCGCAGCTCGCGACAAATCACCCAAACCGCATCAAACCAACCTGCGCCCATGGTGCGACAGGTTTCCCACGCACGTTTGTCGGCACTGGTAAATGCCGCTTGGCTCATGGCTACCAGCACCGGCGCGCAGATCATCATCTGACCAATGATCATCCCAGGCTGAGTAAACAGCCAATGTAATTCGCCAAGCGCACCATTACGAGTTAACAGCAGATAAGCCAGCAGCCCAATGACCACTGTGGGAATCGACTGCAGCGTTTGGACGAGGTTAGTAATAATCCACTGACCACGGAAATGGGTAAACGCCAGAATGAAACCGAGCACAATTGAAGGGATTAGGGTGATCAGCAGTGCCGAGAGCGACACAGCGAAAGAAACAGAAATGATCGACCACACTTCTGGGTCGAGAGAAAACAGCAGGCCGAATGCCTGCTGTAATAGTACTAACCAGCCTTCAGACATTACTTTTTGTAAGTCGCTTTAAACAGCTGCTGGCCTTTTACTTGGAAGCCATTAATCAGCGCTTGACCTTCATCAGAACACAACCAATCAGCCAACGCGCGCGCGCCAGCATGGTTCAGCTCTGGATACTTAGCAGAGTTAATCAGAATCACTTGGTATGGGTTTGCCAGTGTTGCACCACCATCGAAATCAACCACCAAGTCGATTTTGCCTTGATATGCGATGTAAGTACCGCGGTCAGACAGGGTGTAACCTTGCAGTTCACTTGCCATCAGCAGAGTTTTACCCATGCCTTGGCCGACTGATTTGTAACCGGCGAAGTCAGTTTTTACGTCAGCCGCTTTCCAAATCAGCACTTCTTTCTTGTTAGTACCTGAGTCATCGCCACGAGATACGAATACAGCACCTGATTTTGCAATTTTAGCGAACGCTTCTTCAGCTGAAGCACTATCACGAATTTTTGCTGGATCAGCTTTTGGTCCCAATACCACAAAGTCGTTTTCCATGATGCCGCGAGGTTCAACACCGAAACCATCAGCCACAAATTTGGCTTCTGCTTTTGGCGCGTGCGTCATCACCAAATCCACATCTCCTTGCTCACCCAACTTCAACGCTTTACCGGTACCTGTCGCAATCACCTGTACTTTGTAGCCAGTTTTGGCTTCAAATTTAGGCAGCAGATACCCCAACAAACCTGAGTTATCAGTACTGGTGGTAGTCGCCAGTTTCACGGTTTCTTGAGCATAAACAGAGGAAGCGAACATCATTCCTGCTGCAACAGCGTAGCCCATCATTTTTTTCATTTTAAGCATGGTTGCTCCTTGGCTTAATAACCTTAATTAGTGAGCAATATTTAAATGAATGCGGTACTCACTAATTACGTGTGCCTGCCCCATTAGCAAGATAGATGCCAGCTACTAATATGAATAACTTGTGAGCGTCACCCCAACCTTTAGGTGATCTATATCGCAATTAAACCAAAAACACACCAGACAATTTGTCTCAGCACAACAATAGAATGCCCCATAGTGACCAAATGTTGTGAACTCAATGGTAGAATGGCCAACAAAGAAGTCAGAATGTCCAAGTAAGATAACTATGAGCCAAATTGATACACCATTAAAGCCATTGCCGTCTGCTGTCTCTGTGTTGATTGTGGATGATGAGCCAGGGATGCGCAGCTTTTTAAGTAAAGCGTTAGTAAAGAAATTTGCCCTCGTTGAGACTGCCGCCAGTATCGAAGAAGCCGAGCAACTGCGTAGCCGTTGCCATTTTGATCTGCTGATTGTCGACATCCGCTTGCCCGGTCGTTCCGGCATCGAGTGGCGCGAAGCGCTTGATGATAATGAACGCCGCTCTGACATCATTTTTATGACCGGTTACGCCGATATGGATGTCGCCATTCAAGCGCTGCGCGCTGGTGCCTCTGACTTTATTCTCAAGCCATTTCACCTCGACCAAATGATGCAAGCGGTTGACCGCTGTATCGAACGCCGCCTGCTGAAACGGGAAAACCTGATGCTGCGCCGCGATATGTCGCTTGGCTATTCATCGACCCTGATTGGCAATAGCGATGCGATGACCGAGGTAAAACGCATTATCGAGCGTGTAGCCCCGACCAACGCCGTGGTGTTGATTGAAGGTGAGTCCGGCACAGGTAAAGAACTTGTTGCCCGCCAACTGCACGCATCAAGCGGTCGTCGCGGCCCATTTGTGCCAGTCAACTGCGGCTCAATTGCGCCCGAATTACTCGAAAGCGAACTGTTTGGCCATACCGCAGGGTCGTTCACCGGTGCCAAAGGCAACCGTGAAGGGCTATTTAGCTTTGCCTCTGGAGGCACCATCTTCCTAGATGAAATTGGCGAAATGCCGTTGAAGATGCAGACCTCGCTATTGCGGGTACTAGAGCAAAAGTCGATTCGCCCCGTGGGCAGCGAAAAAGAGATTAATATTGATGTCCGGGTGGTGGCAGCCACCAACCGTAAACTGCAGGATGAAGTGGAAGAAGGTAACTTCCGTCGCGATCTGTTCTACCGCTTGAACGTGTTGAATATCATGATCCCACCGCTGCGTGATCGCCCTGAAGATGTGGTGGAACTGACCCATCACTTTACCCGCCAACTCGGCACCGAACTTGGGGTGCGCGAAGTCGTCTGGAGCCATGAAGATCTGCTCAAACTGCAGCAATATGAATGGCCAGGTAACACCCGTGAACTGCGCAATATGATTGAACGCTGCTTGCTGCTCGGCAAGCCGCCAGCAGAATACTGGAAAGATCTGCCCAAAGCAGAGCAACCCGTGCAAAGCGGTTATCCAATGGATTGGGCGCTAAAAGATGTGGAAAAAGATCACGTGACGGCGGTCGTCGCTGCCCATGGTGGCAATAAATCGGCGGCGGCACGTGTGCTGGGCGTATCGCGTAAAACCCTCGACCGTAAGTACAAAGAGTGGTTCGATAGCGACGCCGAGCAGGAGTTCTAATCGTGCCGCTGTTTCAACGCTTGTTTGGTGTCACCTGGCGACAGATGCAGGCCAAGGTACGTTATAAGATCTTGATCTTAACCCTGTTGCCGATCCTGCTGACGCTGGTCAGCTTGGTGTTTATCACCATTTACTGGAATATCAGTTACACCGGCAAGCAGCTGTTTATGAAGGTAAAAGCTGACTTAACAGTCGCGGTAAACACCCTGTCTTCGGTGCAACAAAACCAAGAGCGGCTGCTGGATCGGATTAAAAACTCCTATGAGTTTCAAACCTATATGCGCGCCGCGGTTGCGGGTGATCAGCAGCAGTTAGTTGAACTCAAACGTTTCTTAGTCGAGCAAAAAAAAGCACATCAGCTCGACTTTCTGCAGCTGGTGAGTATCGATAGCGCATCGCAAGACCCGGATTTACGCCAGATGTTGCCGCTGCTCAACGACAGTGGCGCCCATTCTGGCTTAATGGTGCTCCCCGCCGCGCGACTGGCACGGATTGATGCCAATCTGCCATTAAAGGCGCGCCTGCCGCTGATTGCCACCCCGCGCGCCCATACGCCATCGCATGCTGAAGAAACTCGCGGCTTATTGAGTCGCAGTGTGTTAGCCATCAACGGTAGCAGTGGCACGCCAGCCTGGTTCCTTGATGGTGGCACGCTGATCAACGGTGATAACCGTATCGTCGACCATATTCGCGATCTGGTATACGACAAAGGCACCCTGCCGGAACGCTCCGTCGGCACAGTCACCATCTTCCTTGATAATATTCGGGTCAGCACGAACGTGCCGCTCAAAATCGATACCCTCAATCAACGTATCGAAGGCCGCGCCCTCGGCACCTTAGTGTCAGAAGAAGTACGCTCGCAGGTATTAGCCAAAGGCGAGTTATGGCTAGATCGCGCATTTGTTTACAACGACTGGTTTATCTCGGCCTATGCGCCACTGGAAGACGTTCGCGGTCAACGCATCGGTATGATCTACACGGGTTTTTCCGAAGCACCCTTCATTCATAACTATCTGCTCAACATTATCGAGCTCGGCACCATTCTGATGCTAGTGTTACTGGTGTCGGGCATGTTGGTTTATCGCGGCGCTTATAGTTTGCTGCAACCTATTGAACGGATTCACCATGTGGTTAACGCGGTGCAATCTGGGCGCAACCTGCGCATTGGTGAACTCGGGTTAGAAAGCGATAACGAACTGTCGAATCTGGCGGAGCAGTTCGACAACATGCTGGATCTGCTGCAACGGCGCAACGCGCAAATTCAAGCAGCTGCCGAACAGTTGGAAATGAAGGTTGAAGAGCGTACTCGCAGCTTGCAGGAAAAAACCGAAGAGCTAGAACGCAACGTTAAATTATTAAACGAAACCCGCCACCAGCTGGTAACCAACGAAAAACTGACTGCGCTCGGTGAATTAACAGCGGGGATTGCCCATGAGATCAATAACCCCACTGCGGTTATCCTCGGCAACATGGAGCTGATGCGCTATGAACTTGGCGATAACGCTACCGTGGTGCAAGAGGAGATCGACTTGGTGATCCAGCAGGTAGGACGGATCAGCACTATCATTCGTAGCTTGTTGCAATACAGTCGCCCAGGGGAATTTAATGCACCGCTGGAGTTGCAACAAACTGGCCCCATCATTGACGAAATGCAGTTGTTAGTACGTCACTCGCTAGGCAAACAACAGGTGGTGTTACTGCCGGAACTGCACGCCAGTTGCGCGGTAGAGGTGAATCGCCCGCAACTGCTGCAAGTGTTAATTAACATGGTGATGAACGCCGCCCACGCGATGGATGGCAAAGGCCGGATCTGGATCCGCAGTCGTGATTGGCTGCAAGACGATGAGATCATCGGGGTTAAGATTGAGATTGAAGATGAAGGCTGCGGTATTCCAGAAGAGCAAGTGGGGCGGATTTTTGATCCATTCTACACCACCCGCAAAGACGGTACTGGCTTAGGTTTGTCACTCAGTTACGGCTTAATTAAGCGTTTAGGTGGCACCATTGATGTGAGTTCTGAAGTAAATAAGGGCACGACGTTTACCATTTCACTGCGCCTCAAAGCGCAAGAAAGCCAGTCACTGCCATTTGAAGGCCTGTTATTCGACAACAGCGACAACGACCCGGTCGATAGCCACTAGCGCCTTTGAAAACACCTAAAAAAGACGCCGATGAAATTCATCGGCGCAAAGAGTGTGTGAGCAATGATGTGCATGCAAACTCGAAATCTTCTGCCTCAATAACGCGCATATCCGTGCAAGAGTCAGCAGAGAGTTTTGGAACGCAAACAGATGATAATAATTCTCATTTGATTTTACAACGGTTTGCGCCATTCTTTACAAATCACCGCAAAAGCGCATCGCGCATCAGCTTGACCAGCGGCTATTACGCTGCTTTCAACTGCCCTTGCATATGCAACTCAATCATGTCGAACTCGGCAACAGCCGCCTTCAATGCCGCTGCATCACCTTGTAAATCATACAGCTGCGGCGATTTCACCATCATCTGACTGGCATAAGCCGCTTTACCCAACAGCTCTAGCTCAATTTTAAACGCTTTGTTGTTTTGGGTGATCAGGCAGTATTTCAGTTGCTCAAACCCATACTGCTTATTCTCAATGCTGAGCTGCTGCGCGACAAAATCCAGCACAATTAGTTTCGGCGCGCTGACAAACTTGAAAAAGCGCACAAATAGCCAACCCAAAGCCGCAAGCGCTGCCGCCACTAAAAACAGCGCCTTACCACGCAAACTGTCTGGCACAGAATCAAGCGCCAACTGTACCCACGCAATCGAACTAAATAACCACAGCAACAACGGCGCCAGCAGAAAACTGGCAAAATGCTGCCGAGAAAATTGATAAGTGTTCAAACAACTCACCTTAACAAATCACTGATACAAAAATGAGGACGACAGCATAGCGGAATTAACCCGCGCGAGACAGGCTGGATTTGTTGTCGCTAAATGTGCAGAGCTGCAAAATTCAGCAAACATCGGCAGGATAAAGCCAACGCTTCGCCATGTTCTGTCCAAAAAAGATAAAAAAAAACGCCGATGAGATTCATCGGCGCAAAGAGTGTGTGAGCAATGTCGTGCTATGCAAACTCAGGAACACCATAACGAGTTAACGGTTGTGCATACCTTCGTTAGGAGATGAGTTTTGGAACGCAAACTAACGATAATCATTCTCATTTGTGTTTGCAACCACTTTTTACCAATTTTGCTTATTTTTTGTTAGTCGCGTGCTGCCGCCATGACATAAGCGCGACAACACCAACGGCTACAAGCGGTTATCACCTACACTACAGGCGATAATGCGCGAGATTTCTGCCATGCTGCGGCCACTGCTTTGCTGCCAATGGTTAAATGCCGCTTGCACCTGTGCCAAGCCAGTTTTTGAGCTAAAGCCAGCATCCACCAGCTTATGCACCAACAGATAGCCTTTGATATCTTCTGTCAGCAAAAAGGTATCTTTGCCGATACGCCGTAGAAAGTAAGGCCCTGTATTACCACCGAGTCGGCTGCCTTGGCGCTTCAACGCTTGCCACAGTCCGGTGATCTCTTCGGTCGGCCACAGTGCAATGTAGCGTGCTAAACTGCCATGGTCCTGCATAATGTCGCGGATCATCAGCGCGTTATCGTAGATCGCTTGCGTCTTGGCTAAATGGCGGATTAACTGCGGATCTTCGGCACGCTGTTGCAGTTGCTCCGGCGACAGCAGCATCACCTTGCTCGGCTCGAAATCAAAAAATGCTTTTTGGTAGGCTGGCCATTTGGCTTCCACCACCTTCCACACAAAGCCGCTTTGAAACACCTGCATACTCATCGCCGACAACAACTCAGCGTCGCTGTACTGCATAATCTCATCACTGCTCAAGCTTTGCGGCAGCAAACTTTCTAAATGCGCTTCACCGCCCTTACGTTCACAGGCGCGGGCATATATGTCATCAAACGCTTCCAGTTTCATCATGAACTCCCTCTCTTCTCAAACGGGGCATGGGCGATAACAATGAACTTTTCTCTTCAAAAATAGCCCAAATAACTAATTGATGCTTAACTTAGGTTTTTGGTTAACATCATTAAACAAGCGGTGAAGCTATGGACGCCACACATCTGTACCGCATGCTGGTATTTGCTAACGTTGTTGAACAAGGGTCGCTGACGGGAGCGGCACAACAATTGGACATTAGTCGCTCCATGGTGAGCCAGCATCTGAAAAATCTCGAAACCACGCTAGAGCAACAGCTGCTTGAGCGTACGACCCGAAGCTTAGCGCTCACCCAAGCAGGCCGAGATTTTTATTATCACTGTGCTGAACTGACCCAAATGGCCAAACAAGCACAGCAGGCAGTAATGCCAGCAGATGATCAGCTGTACGGCAATATCCGGTTAGCCTTGCCAGAGGCATGGGCGACAGCGAAATTTATGCCGCTGATTGGCGCATTTCATCGCCAATATCCCAAGTTGCAGCTCACGCTAACCTTAGAGCAGCACAATGGCGCCGCCCAAGATTTGCAGCCGGATGTGCGCATCATCATCGCTGAAAATCCAGTGGCGGAAGCGGCACTGCCATTAGGTCAGGTTCAGCCGGTGTTAGTGGCCAGTGCCGAATATCTTGCCGCCCATGGTAAACCGCTGCATCCCGATAGTTTGCCGCAGTTTCATTGGTTAGCGGCCAACGCCAGTCAATTGCCGAGCAGCTGGCAATTGACCGATAGCACAGGCCAACAATATCGTTTGAGACTAACCCCGTTTGCCAGTTGCAACAGTGTGGTAGCGCTCAAAAGCTTAACTGAACAGGGATTGGGCATCGCCTGTTTACCCGATTACCTATGCACCGAGGAGCTTGCAACAGGCCGCTTAGTGGCGGTATTACCCAGTTATCATCTAGCCGCAAGACAGCTTTACGCAATGCATAGATTTGGCGAAAACACGCCTCAACGCATTGGCGTATTACTGAAGTTTTTGCAGGAGAATTTTGCCCAATAAGCGCCTGCGGAACTACAGTTAAGAAGCTGTCCTTTTAGGAGCCGTAGTATATGGAGCTTTTTTACAATCCGCTGTCACGATCCAGTCAAAAGGTACTGATTGCGTTATATGAAAAGCAGGCTAATTTTTTCCCACGCATTATTCATCTTCACGACCCGCTGGAGCGGCGCAGCTTTGCCGACTGTTACCCATTATGCTCACTGCCGTTGTTGGTAACCAAAGATGGCCTCGAAATTCCTGATTCCAGCAGCATTATTGAGTATGTTGAACAGAAGATCCCCGCAGGTACTCAGCTATGTCCTCCAGAGCCTGCGCGCAATCTGCGTAATCGCATGCTCGACCGGCTGATTGATAATCAGCTCTACCGCACCCTGTACGAAATGGAAAAACATCTGCACTTGCCTGAACATCTGCAGCAACCTCTGATTATCAGACAACAGCAAAAGCAGCTCAAAATCGTGCTCAACGAGTTAGAAAAACACCTCAGGCAACAGCATTGGTTGTGTGGCAATGGCTTTACCATGGCCGATTGCGCGCTGATCCCAGCGCTTTATAGCTTGCCGAAGGAAATCCGCCTGATGGAGTTTTTTGAGTTGAACCGTTACCGCCAGCAAGCGGAACTCAGAGGCTCATGGAGCTTGGTAAAAGAGGAAATCGAACAAGTGCAATCAGAGTTACACAGCGGTATTCAGCCGCAATCTTAAACAATATTTTCATCCTTTTTACGCTGTAACATCGCCTTCCATTCCTGCACCGATGGCGGCAACATCGGTGCCTCACCGCTAAAACCCACCTGTGCAATCAGCTCTTCGGTAGTAATTTTGCGCCGTTTACACATAAACAAGCCTCGTACGTTGGCGATGGCATGCAGACCACGGTCGCTAACAAAACGCTGTTCAATATAGAAGTATTTATCGTCCCAACCGAGCACGCGAGTTTCCAGCCAAAACTTCTGCAATGGCTTGATATCTTTAACAAAGGTAAATTCAGAGGCATTCACCACCGGTAACCATTTGAGTTTAAGTAGCGGCTTGAGCTGCTGCATTTCTGCCAGCATATAGGTGCGACCAATATCCATCAGCGCCGGATAGCGGGCATTGGTGAGATGCAAATTGATGTCGCAATCGCTCGGCCACACCCGATAAGCCATGCGGCTCGTGTCTAAAAAGCCTATCTGGGTGATATGCCGTAAGCGCCATACAAACAACCACAGCAAGCGAAAATAGAGGTTCATTGAATCGTCGGTCCCTGTTATCTGTGCGCCATACTCGTGTGGCGAGCGGCAAATAGATGATGCAGCGGTTGCTAATCAAGCTGCTAAAGAATCACTTTGCATGTTGTACTGGTTTAACCAGTTTGAGGCACTTACACGTTAGTCGCATAAAACAACGGCGGCTGCATTGTGCAGCCGCCGTGATTATGGGTAAAGAGCGAGGTTTTAAGCGGCAATTCCTGAGTGGCGCAGCAAGGCATCGATATTCGGTTCGCGGCCACGGAAGTTAATAAACAGGGTCATTGGCTCTTCGGAACCGCCCTTTTCCAGAATGTTATGCAGGAAGTCACGCCCAGTCTGCTCGTTGAAAATGCCCTCTTCTTCAAAGCGAGCGAAAGCATCGGCCGATAGTACTTCAGCCCATTTATAGCTGTAATAACCTGCGGCATAGCCACCAGCAAAGATGTGGGTAAAGCCGTTTTGGAAACGGTTAAACGCAGGCGGGATCAGTACCGCCACTTGCTGACGCACTTCATCGAGCACTTGCTGTACTCTTGCACCTGCCGCTGGGTCATATTCATGATGCAGACGGAAATCAAACAGCGAGAACTCAAGTTGGCGTACCATCGCCATGCCCGATTGGAAGTTTTTCGCCGCGAGCATCTTATCCAGCATCGCTTTTGGCAGTGGCTCACCACTCTCATAGTGGCCAGAAATCTCTGCCAAGGCTTCCTCTGACCAACACCAGTTTTCCATAAATTGGCTTGGCAGCTCGACCGCATCCCAAGCCACACCGCTGATGCCAGATACGCCATCCACATCAATCAAGGTCAGCATATGATGAATGCCGTGGCCAAATTCGTGGAACAGGGTGGTTACTTCATCATGGGTAAACAGCGCCGGCTTGTCGCCTACCGGGCGGTTGAAGTTACAGGTCAAATACGCCACCGGCTTTTGTAGGCCATTTGCGGTTTGACGGCGGCTACGGCAAACGTCCATCCAAGCGCCGCCACGTTTGCCTTCACGCGCGTATAGATCAAGGAAGAAACTGCCGCGATGAGTGCCGGCTTCATCGATGATATGGAAGAAGCGCACATCTTTGTGCCATGCATCAAAGGTTTGTTGCTCTTCAACGCGCATGCCGAACAGACGTTTAACAGTGTAGAACAAGCCGTTCAGCACTCGATCTTCTGGAAAGTAAGGGCGCAGCTCTTCTTGAGAGATTTCGTAGGTGTGTTGCTTGAGTTTTTCGGCATAGAACGAAATATCCCACGCGGCTAACTCATCCACATCATAATGCTGTTTGGCGAATGCTTTCAGCTCGGCTAATTCTGCTTTGGCTTGCGGTTTGGAGCGTAACGCGAGTTCATTCAAAAAGGCGATCACCTGCGCTGGGGTTTCCGCCATTTTGGTGGCGAGTGATTTGTCTGCGTAGGTATCAAAACCCAGCAGTTGCGCTAACTCATGGCGCAGCGCCAGAATTTCATCAATCACCGGTGAGTTATCAAACTCGCCAGCATTTGGCCCTTGCTCCGAGGCACGGGTGCAGTAGGCACGATACAGCTCTTCACGCAGCGCGCGATTATCGCTGTACATCATCACTGGCAGATACGATGGGATATCAAGAGTGAATAACCAGCCCTCTTTCTCTTTGGCTTCTGCCATCGCTTTGGCAGTCGCTACCGCTGATTCTGGCAAGCCTTTCAGCTCCGCTTCATCGGTAACCAGCTTGTGCCACGCGTGGGTCGCATCCAGCACTTGGTTGGCAAACTTGCTGGTCAGTTCAGATAAGCGTTTTACAATTTCGCCATAACGCAGTTTTTGACTATCTTCGAGGCCAATACCCGACAATTCAAAGTCACGCAGCGCATGTTCAATCACGGTTTGCTGCGGCTTGCTTAAGCTGGCAAAACTGTCAGATTCGTGCAGCGATTTGTAGGCTTGATACAAACCTTGATGTTGCCCAACGTAAGTGCCGTATTCCGATAACAGCGGCAAACACGCATCATGCGCCGCGCGCCAGCTGTCATTGCTCACCACTGAGTTCATGTGCGACACCGGCGACCAGATTTGACTTAATTCATCATCAACTTGCTCTAACGGTGCTACCAGATTGTCCCAGCTGTATGGACCACCACAGGCCAATACCTCATCGATTTTACTGCGGCAGTTGGCAATCGCATGCTCAACCGCAGGCTGAATATGTTCAGCTTTTAATTGCGAAAATGGCGGCAACTCATGAGTGCTTAGAAGTGGATTAGTCATGCTGGTTCCTTGCGCGTTGTAATGCGGATATGCCGTTATAGATAAGGGCTATTGGCGGAGTTATCAAGGTATTCCACACGATTGCCGTAACAGATTTCACCTATGCCCCCTCAGACAAGGTTAATTGCGTCACAAATTGCAAAGAATCTGGCGACTTTTTCAGCGCAAATTGCAAAAGTGCCACCGAGTTAGCGTATTACGCCTAAAATATTATCGATAATGCGGTTTATTCTTATTTAGATTTGAGACTGATCAAATGCGTTGTCGATGGTTAAGTCTGTTGTTATGCGTCATGGCATGGAATAGCTGGGCCGAACCAAATACTAGCACTTACCTTGATTGGGAAAGCCGCTATATCTCAGAAGGTCGTGACAACCTGCCCAGAGGTGGCATCGTTTGGAGCGGCATCGATTACCAAAATGGCGCTTTGGTGCTGTTTGAAAGCCAAGGCGTTGCCAGCAGTGAAGACTTTGTCGAGTTTAATATCGGCATCGGCTATCAGCAGCAACTGGGGGATTGGCTGCTGACAGGCAGCTATACGCGACTGGAGTTTTTTGGAGAGGAACGCTGTCACGATAACGAACTGGCGCTTGCAATCGACTATCAAGCATTTGAATGGCTCACCCCGTCACTGCTCTACACCTATTCAACCGAAGCCGATGGCGCTTTTGTTGAGCTGTCACTTGTCGGCAATTGGGCGGTGAATGACGCCATCAGCCTGCATCCATACCTGATGCAAGGCTGGGATTTTGGCTTTGCTACCGCCGAGCATAACGGCAGCAACAACCTGCAGTTTGGACTGATCACTGAGCTGGCGCTATCGCCTAAGGTTAGCCTGTCTTGGCATGTGAGCCGCACGATTGCGATGAACGATATCCAACATGAACAAGGCAATCAGTGTGAACAGCAGCAAACCTTCACAGGCCTTGCCTTAGCCTACGACTTCTAGTTGGCGCGCTCGCCGTCCTCCACCTACACTTGCTAAAGCCACAGGATCGTGGCGGTTTAGGAGGACAAGGAATGTCACCACGTATCGCAATCCTAGCAGCCTGCTTGCTGCTGACCACATTTAGCGGAGCAACTAGCGCTGAAAAAACCTCGCCGTTAACTAACAACACGCCGCTCAAACAAGCTCAAGATCAAGCACTTGATGCCGATGGCAAGCCGTTGCCCATGCCACAAAACTATGCGCCCGCGCTGGAATACCGTGCCAAAGAAGCCAAGGTTAACCCGGTCAAAGTGAATGCGCCGAAATATAAGCCACCTCGTTCTAGCCCAACGGCAGCCATTGCCGATGATCCGAGTTGTCGCTGGCTCAATAGCCGCATGAGTGAACTGCGTAAACGGCTAAAATCTGGCTCTCGACTGGTGGAATATCTCACTGAGGAGCTGCAACAATACCGGCAGCAATGGCAATGCCTTAAATGTTCTGCCGCGGGTCCTGCGGCAGGCGACCATGCGCGCTGTGGATTGTAACCGGCTGTTGCTGGCGAGGGGGCAAGGCTGGCAAGGTGTGCCAATTCTCCCTACAATGGCTCACATTAACCGGCTGATGTGAGCCACATTTGCTGCCCGCATTGGTTGCCCACCTTAGCCCACCCCAAAGTAATGGAGTAGAACATGGCACAGCATTTTGACTATATCTGCCTTGGCGCAGGAAGTGGTGGTATCGCTTCCGCCAACCGCGCAGCTATGCGCGGCGCAAAGGTACTTTTGATAGAAGCCAAGCAACTCGGTGGCACTTGTGTCAACGTGGGTTGCGTGCCGAAAAAAGTGATGTGGTATGGCGCTCATATTGCGGAGGCGATGAAACTTTATGCCGCCGATTATGGGTTTGATGTCAGCATCAATAAGTTTGATTGGCAAACCTTAGTCAACAGCCGCGAAGCCTACATTGAGCGCATTCATGGCTCTTATGAACGCGGTCTGAGCAACAACAAAGTCACTGTGGTCAACGGCTATGGTCGTTTCGTCGCGAATAACACCATTGAAGTGAATGGCGAGCAATACAGCGCCGACCATATTCTGATCGCCACCGGCGGTGCGCCGACCATCCCCAATATTCCGGGAGCCGAATACGGTATCGACTCTGATGGCTTTTTTGCCCTCAACGAGCAACCGAAACGCGTGGCTGTTTTAGGCGCTGGGTATATCGCGGTCGAAATCGCCGGCGTGTTGCATGCACTCGGCAGCGAAACCCACCTGTTTGTACGCAAACATGCGCCTCTGCGTAACTTTGATCCTATGTTGTACGAAACTTTGGTTGAAGCAATGGCTGCCGATGGCCCAACACTACACACCAACAGCGTACCTAAATCGGTCATCAAAAATGCAGATGGCAGCCTGACGCTGACACTCGAAAATGATCAGCAATATGATGTGGATTGCCTGATTTGGGCGATTGGCCGTCAGCCATCAACTGACAACATTGGCCTTGAAAATACCGCGGTAGAACGTGACGAACGCGGCTACATCATCACCGATGCGCAGCAAAATACCACCGCCGCAGGCGTATATTGCGTGGGTGATATTATGGCAGGTGGCGTTGAGCTTACCCCAGTGGCAGTCAAGGCTGGGCGTCTACTGTCTGAACGTCTATTCAACGGCATGAGCAACGCCAAAATGGATTATCAGAACATTCCAACGGTGGTCTTTAGCCATCCCCCCATCGGCACCATGGGCTTATCTGAGCCAGAAGCCAAAGCCCGCTTCGGTGAAGACAAAGTCAAAGTCTACACCTCAAGCTTTACTGCAATGTACACCGCGGTGACCTCCCATCGCCAACCTTGCAAAATGAAGTTGGTCTGCGTAGGTGAAGAGGAAAAAGTGGTCGGGATTCATGGCATCGGCTTTGGCATGGATGAAATCCTGCAAGGCTTTGGCGTGGCCATCAAGATGGGCGCAACCAAAGCCGATTTCGACTCAGTGGTCGCGATTCATCCGACTGGCGCTGAAGAATTCGTTACTATGAGATAACCAATTGAATTGATTAAAAAGGTCGCTTTGGCGGCCTTTTTTATTGCCGCGAAATTCAATTCACATGTCGCAAGCGATTGATGGCTTACAAGCCATTGATTCTGTTCAAAACCCGGTTGAACTGCTAGCCTGAAGCAGAAGTCATTCGGGGGTAAAGGTTATGGGACGTCGGATTTGGGGATTACTACTGAGCTGTTGTCTGCTGGGGTTAACCGGCTGCAGTAGCAAACCCGAACCAGTCGCCGTAGCCAGCACGCAGGCCGCTCCCTCACCTGTTGCAGTGCAGGCATTGGCGGCTATTGAACAACAGTGGCGTGGCGTGCCCTATCGCTTTGGCGGCAGCAGCAAACGCGGTATCGATTGCTCGGCCTTTGTGCAGCTAACTTACCAACAACTGGCCAATATCAGCTTACCCCGCACCACCGAAGCACAAGCGACTCAAGGGCAAGCGGTGCCGTTATCTCAATTGCTCAGCGGTGATTTAGTCTTCTTTAAAACCGGCTGGCGTAGTCGTCATGTGGGGATTTATCTGAGTAATAACAATTTCATGCATGCATCCACCAGCGAAGGCGTCACCGTGTCATCACTCAATAGTCCGTATTGGCGCGATACCTTTTGGCAAGCGCGGCGAATTGTGACCAAGACGCCGTAATTGCCCCGATACTGCAGCTCCTGAGCGACAACACAAACAGCCATATACTCGGCCGCAAACTGCCGATATGATAGTTTAATAATTAAACAGGGACGTGCGCATTTTCGCAGGGAATGGCTAAGTCAACACAATAACAGCAAGCTGCGATGGCGAGCGATGCCAGCCACTCTATTTGAGAAGCTAACGGTGACCCTAAAAAGCATATTCGACAAACTGCACCGAGATACCGCTATGCCGCAGCAGCCTGCGGATTTTAACAGCTGGTATCTGCACGCCAAGCTGCCGCAAATCCGCTACATCGCGCTGGTCACCACTATGCTGTATCTGATTTACAGCGTCGCTGAATACCATGTCCTGCCCGATTACCACGTCAAACGCTTTTTACTGCATGGCATGCTGGTGCCCGCCACTATGGCCAGCGTAGGCATTTTAACTCATTTTCCGCGCCATCATCGTGCCATGTTGTGGTTGCTAGTGCTGGCGCCGATTGCGGCGAACAGTGTCAATATTTACCTTAACTTCGATGCTGGCTTATTCAGTTATTTCTCGCCAGAAATCTATCTCAGCATCATGTGGACCTTTGCCATTTCAGGGTTACGCTTGCGCCATGCGCTGGTCTCTGCCGCCTGTAGTTGCTTGGTGATTTCGATTCCAATGTTCACCTCTCAACTGCCCGCAGCGTTTGTGCAGTTGCATTTAATGTGGCTGTTTTCCGCCTTCAGTTTTGGCTTTGTGAGCGCGTTAGTGCTGGAGAAGGTGCATTACAACCTCTACCAAAAGCAGATGGAATTAGCGTTATTGGCAAGCCGCGATCCACTGACTCAACTGTGGAATCGGCAAAAAATGGCGACGCTGTTTACCCAAGAAAAACAAGCCGCAAATGTTCACCAAGCGATGTCATTGATCATGATTGATATCGACCACTTTAAGTCGGTGAACGATGAATTTGGCCATGAAGCAGGTGATATTGTGTTACAGCATTTCGCCCGTCTGTTAGAAAATAACGTGCGTAAACAAGATCATGTTGGCCGTTTTGGCGGTGAAGAGTTTGTCATCATTTTACCCAACACCAGCGGCGGCGAAGCCTTAACCGTGGCGCATAAGCTGCAGCAAGCGATTAATCAGTACGACTTTCCCACCGTTGGCCGTAAAACGGCCAGCATGGGCGTGACCGAAGCGGTACATCGTCACGAACCACTGGCCACCATGATGCATCGAGCAGACTGCACGCTTTATCAAGCCAAAGAGCAAGGTCGCAACCGCGTGCTGTTCGCCGATATTGGGGTATCGCCGGCCTAATTCCCCGCTTTGAGCAACACGTCAAACAGGCTCTTTAGCAACGATTATGGTATCGTGACGCCTTTACACTGCCGAAATAAGATTGTGGAGTAGAGCATGGGAAAAGCCAAAATCGGGATTGTCACCGTCAGCGACCGCGCCAGTGCCGGTGTCTATGAAGATCTGTCGGGCAAGGCAATTATCGATACCCTCAATGATTACCTCACCAGCGAGTGGGAACCGGTTTACCAAGTAATCCCCGATGAGCGTGACGTGATTGAAGCGACCTTGATCCGCATGGCCGATGAAGAGGGCTGCAGCTTGGTGGTCACCACGGGCGGTACTGGCCCGGCGAAACGCGATGTCACCCCAGAAGCCACTGAAGCTGTGTGTGATCGGATGATGCCAGGCTTTGGCGAACTGATGCGCCAAGTGTCGCTGCAGTACGTGCCAACCGCGATATTGTCGCGTCAGACTGCCGGATTACGTGCAGATACGCTGATTGTTAACCTTCCCGGTAAACCAAAATCGATCCGCGAATGTTTGGATGCCGTATTCCCTGCTATTCCTTACTGCATCGATTTGATGGAAGGCCCTTATTTAGAATGCAACGAAGCGGTGATGAAACCGTTCCGCCCAAAAAAATAAGCAGCTGTTAACTACAAAAACGTCGGCACAATTGGCCGACGTTTTTCTTGGCGCATCACGCGCTATTTACGCAATTTAATATAAAGCTCACCCTCGCGGATCTGAATATCCTCCACCCCATCGGCAAAGGCATTCCAAAAGCCACGATCGCCAAATTCACTGACTAAATTGACGTTCTTCATGTTTCCCAACCAAGCGTTGGGGATAGGTACGCCCATTAAACTCACGCCCACCAAAGCAACCACCGGACGACGGTTTTGATCTAGGTGGATATCAAGTCCGGCATTCACTCGCAAGATCTGTCCCGCCATGATGGGGAAGTCCTGCGGAATAGGAATTAACACCTTGGCGCTGGCCAAGTTATTGGAAAAATCGAGCGCCACCCGTTCTGCAAAATCAGGGCTGCGACCAATAATCGCATTTACCTCTTTTTCGCTGAAAGTGACTTGGCGTTTATCGTCTGACTCAGAGTAAGGCTCTGGCGTTAACTTGCCGTCCCGCGATGCTTTGCCACCACTCTCACTCTGCCAACCTAGTACCTGCAATTTAGATTCGAGCTTACGTTCCGCCTTTTGATCTAAGGTCACCGGAGTAAAGGGTTGCGGGAAAATATAGGTGCGAATAACGAAATAGCTGAGTGCAATGGTGACGATAACGGTTGCCAAAAGCATCAGTAACACTTGTGCACCGCTAAAGCCGCGCTGCAGTTTCATCAAAGAAATGGAAGGCATAAAGTGGCCCACATCAACAATGGAATAGCGCCATCTTAACGCTCTGCGAAGCCAGTTGGCAAAGCCAGCAGGCTTTTCGCTGTTTATCGAATTATATCTTTGCCAAACAAAAGGGGCTGATACTTCAGCCCCTAACGTCAAGCATCACATCTACATTCGCTTATTTCACTAGTACCACTCGCGCATGTGGCGCTTGCACTGGGCGGTTGTTATGCCCCATGGTATCAGTCAGCACCTTTTGTTGCTCAGCCGACAGCGCCTTAGCATCCTGCATCACAAACCAACGCACCCCTTCGGTACAAGGCGGGGTCGTCAACGAACCGTTAAAGCGATAGTAATGTTCAGTGCTTGGCAGCATCTCTTTAACGTCGAAACTCTTAGGTAATGCTTTCGTCCCTTTGCCGCTAGGAATAGCAGCCGCAAGCGCCGCCAACGCTGGGTTATCCGCACCAGCGTCAAACATCACCGCCACAACGGCCAGGTTGCCTTGTTTGTCTTGGTTAACAAAGTGAGCTTCTAAAGGATATTGTTTACCTTCAATTAAGTTTTCTGACGGTGTATGAAAGTGAAACTGCTTTAGCTCAAATACATCGCCATCCACGGTTAGGGTGTTCGTGCCAGTTACTGAGGCTTGCAGCGTATGGCCGTTGTTGGTCAGTTCAGTCACTTGCCCCGCATAGTTAAGCTCCAACGCAGACAGCTCTGCCTTGACCGCTTTGGTCACATCGATCGGGCTTTGGTTAACGCCCGCAGCACAAGTGCCAGCGATATCCCCCCAATGCTCAGGCCCATGATGGCCGCTGTATCCCCAATCAGATGCTTGAGCAGCACCGCTAAATGCCAACATAATTGCAGAAGCTAACAGAAAATTTTTCATGTTTTCACCTTTAGTAAACCGCCGCACCGAAAAGCACCTTTGAATAGCCCTGCGGATAGAAGCGTATTAAGTCTTGCAGATTTTTATAACCGTTTAGGTTTAGCTCAAAATGGCAAATTTGCGCGTTTTAGCGTTCGATAACAAAACAAGTAACCGCTTCCCAATAGCTGATTAGCGCATTGCTTAGGTAATCCTTGAATCGCCACTGATTTCCTAGACACCTTTTAGTTAGATAAACTAGCTAAAAAAGAGGTGTCCATGAGCCATAAACGTTACCCCGAACAATTCAAAATCGAAGCAGTTAAACAAGTCACTGTTGCTGGCTATTCTGTTGCTGAAGTTGCTCAGCGTTTAGGTACTACCACACACAGTCTGTATGCCTGGATTAAGCGCTATGGTCCTGATTCCGAGGAACACCTTCAGCAATCTGCTGAGTCCGCCGAAATTCGACGACTACAAAAAGAGCTTAAGCGCGTTACTGAAGAACGTGACCTGTTAAAAAAAGCCGCGGCGTACTTCGCAAGCCACCCCGAGTAAGATACGCCTTTATCCAAGAGCATCATCACAGCCACTCTGTACGACAACTGTGTCAGCTATTTGATGTTCATCCGAGCGGGTATTACGCGTGGAGGAGCTGCGCAAAGTCGAAGCGACAACGTGACAATGAACGACTTACAGGTCAACTCAAACAGTGTTGGCTTGAGTCTGGTGGCGTCTATGGATACCGCAAACTTCATCGAGATCTGCGTGATCTTGGTGAGCAATGCGGTATTAATCGCGTACATCGCCTGATGCAGCGAGCGGGATTGCGAGCACAAGTTGGTTATCGCAAGCCTAGAGCTCGTAGTGGTGAGCAGCATGTTGTAACACCAAATCGTTTAGAACGGCAATTTAACCCCTTAGCGCCGAACAAAGCGTGGGTGACGGATATTACCTATATCAAAACACATGAAGGTTGGCTCTATCTTGGCGCAGTGATGGACTTGTTCTCACGTCGCATTATTGGTTGGTCAATGGGCAGTCGTATCACCAAAGAGCTCGCGCTAGATGCTTTATTAATGGCGGTATGGCGTCGTAAACCTGATGGCAAAGTGCTGGTTCATTCAGATCAGGGAAGCCAATACACCAGCCATGATTGGAATGAATTTTTAAGTGCTCATGGCTTGGAAGGTAGCATGAGCCGTCGAGGCAATTGCCATGATAACGCCGTAGCCGAGAGCTTCTTTCAACTGCTGAAACGTGAACGAATTAAGCGAAAAATCTATGCGACAAGGGACGACGCAAAGATGGATGTGTTTAATTATATTGAGATGTTTTACAACCCAAAACGACAGCATAGTTCCAATGATGGGCTATCACCGTTAGAGTATGAACGTCAGTATTTTAATGAGGCTAAAAGTTGTCTAGTGAAGTAGTGGCGATTCAGGTAATTATTCAGGTAAACTCACAAATGTTATCTGCACCGTTGATAATCATCTACGTCAGCGAACAGCAACAAATGAGATGAAAATAGCGGAAGCACAAAAAACACTTGCTAGATTCTGCCGAGAACGAAATCCAAGTATGTCAGCAGCATTTAACCATTTAATATCTATAGTAAGCGCAGAAAAAAACCAACGCATCAACTCCATGCATTTCTACACGGATCTCGTCGAACTATCATGCAGCCTCGATACGGTAGATGCTGAATAGCAACGAGCCGACGCTTAGCGCCATGGATAGCACGCGGCAGCCTTCTGGGACGAATTCACGGCGTGACGGCAATTGCTATTCAGCAATCAGGCAAAACTATCAAGCAAAATGAACCATTATTAGTTAACCAAACTAACCAATAAGTCTGTAATTGCGAAAAACTCCGCCGCAAAGCGCGCAACAAAAAAGGGCCAAGCGGCCCTTTGTAAATGTCACCGTCGCGCGAATTAACGCGCCAAGAATCCACCATCCACTGGCAGATAAGCACCGTTGACGAATGACCAAGTGGAGGCAGATACTGCGGCGACCACAGCGCCGACTTCTTCGGGTTCACCCATACGACCGATAGGATGTGCTTCATCCAAGGCTGCACGGGATTTTGGATCTAAGTTACTTTCCAAACCGGTTTTAATAAAGGCTGGGCCAATGGCAATCGCCCGAATATTTTGCGAGGCATAATCCACCGCGACCTGTTTGGTTAAACCGACGATAGCGTGTTTAGTAGCAACGTAGGGACCTAAGCCAAGGAAGCCAACTTGGCCAAGAATAGAAGCAATATTGACGATAGTGCCGCCTTGGCCGTTGTTTTGTTGCATCGCTTTAATTTGCGCCCGCATACCGTAGAACACCCCATCTAAATTCACTGAGGTGATTTTGTGCCACAGCTCGTCGCTCACCTCTGCCAATGGGGTGGCCGGTGGTGCGACACCCGCGTTGTTACAGGCGATATCGAGCCGACCATATTGGTTCACGGCGTATTGCACCAGCGCTTCGGCATCGGCGGCTTTCGAAACATCGGCACGTTTAAAGGTGGCGGTACCGCCGTTTTCAGCAATCAATGCCGCGGTTTCTCTACCATTGTCTTCGTTGATATCAGAGACCACGACCTTAGCGCCCGCGTTACCATAATGCAGTGCGATTGAGCGACCTAAGCCTGCACCGGCGCCGGTCACGATAGCCACTTTGTCTTGTAAAAATTGATTCGTGTTAGACATATTTATGCCCTCGCTTTTTGCAAGGTGTTAAAGCTATCGTTCAACACCTTACTGTATGATTTGGAGTTAAAAATTTTGTTAACTGCCACAGCACATAGTGGCAATTAGGTGCTAGTGAGCAGTTTGACCACCATCGACTAAGTAAACTTGGCCAGTGACAAAGCTTGCGGCTGGAGAACATAGGAACAAGACAGTACCGCTCATTTCAGCAGGTTCTGCTGGGCGGCCGATGGGGCTGTTGGCCATCAAGGCTTCAACAAATTTAGGGTCTTTTAACCAACGTTCGGTCATAGGGGAAGCAACGAGACCTGGCGCCAAGGCGTTAACACGAATACCTTGGCGAGCGTAATCCAGCGCAGCGGCTTTGGTTAAACCGACCACCCCGTGTTTCGCGGCCACATAGGGCGCCATACCGGGATCGGCCACCACACCAGCGACTGACGCAGTGTTCACAATCGCACCACCACCGGTTTTCAGCATGGCTTCGATCTCATATTTCATGCTGAGGAACACGCCTTTCAGGTCAACACCGATTACGCGATCAAAATCCGCTTCGGATTGTTCAAACAGTGGAGCTGTGGGTGGCAGAATGCCGGCATTATTAAAGGCTGCATCGATTTTGCCGTATTGTTTAACAGCAGCAGCCACCAAATTTTGCACCGATTCGGCTTGGCTAACGTCGGTTTTAACGTACAGCGCACTGCCGCCGTTATTCACAATCTCTGCCACAGTTTGTTCGGCGCGAGGATCAACGTCGCCTATCACCACATTGGCACCTTGTTCGGCAAAGGCTTGCGCGGTGGCTTTACCAATCCCTGTTGCAGCACCGGTTATCACCACGGTTTTACCTGCATAACTTAATAAATTTGTACTCATAACATCACCTTTCCATTGACGGCACACTGGCCAACGCAGTCTTCGCGCGCTAGGTGCTGATTGATGCTGAAGTCGGTCGAGCCAAACTGAATTTGCCTGCATTGGGCTCAACAGTCGAAGAGGCTCAACCTCTATCTATTCAATTCAAAATGTGATCATCATCACTATTTGTGGTCACTTTATTATGTTACCGACGCCTCTACCAATTGTTTAAAAGCCTGATACCATAGTTAAAAAGTATGGGAGCATGAGAAATGGAACTTCGACATTTACGCTACTTCATCACCATTGCTGACACAGGCAGCTTTACCGAAGCAGCCAATCGGCTCTATACGGTGCAACCGTCGTTAAGTCGGCAAATTAAAGACTTGGAAAGCTATGTCGGCACACCGCTGTTAGTTCGTGGTCATCGCCAAGTGAGCCTGACCGAAGCAGGTAAAGTATTTTTGGATGAAAGCCGCTTGGTGCTTGCACAGTGTGAGCGGGCGGTTGAGCGGGCACGGCAAGTGGCTAAAGGGGCAGCCGCACAGTTTGTCGCGGGGTTTGACTATGGTTTGGAGCACAAATATCTGGCGCGTGTATCGTCGATAGTGCAGCAAGCTTCGCAGGTGGATTTGGTGGTGCGCAGTTTGCCCGCCCCCACCTTGCTGGATGAAGTACTCGCTGGAAAAATCGACGTTGCCTTTGTTCCTCCTAGACCTGATATGTATGGTTTTAATTTTAGAATATTAGGTCACTCGCCGCTGATTGCGGCAATGCATCGCGACCATCCGCTGGCTCAGCAAGCGCAGCTCAGCGCCACGGAGTTAATCAACCAGCCGATAGTCAGTGCCACCGCGGAGTTTGGCCCGGCGCTGCATCAAGCTAGTGTCGAGTTTGGCCACCGCAACGGCGTCAATCTCACGCTAAGTCACCAAGCAGAAACGCTGACCATGGCGATATCGCTAGTGCAGTCAGTCAAGCACGTGGCCTTACTGCCCTATTACAGCCGACATCTGTTTCCGAGCAACATTATTACCGTGGAACTCGCTGGCAATGTGCCACAAGTGCCTTATGCGATGGTGTGGCAAGCGAATAACCACTGCGAGGCAATAAACACAATGTTGCAGCAGTTTGCGGCCGAATAAGCCGAAACCGATAAAAAAGCCGCTGAATCAGCGGCTTTGGTGAGTTGCGAGATCAACTAAGCAAACATCTCGGGTTTGATCGGCAAGCTGCGTACCCGTTTACCGGTTGCTACGAAGAGTGCATTACACAACGCGGGGATCACCGGCGGTAATGCCGGTTCGCCAAGCCCAGTAGTAGGGTTGTTGCTCTTGATAAACTCCACTTCAACGGCTGGGGTCGCCTTCATGGTGATGATTTTGTGCTGATGGTAGTTGCTAACTTGCGCGCCACCGTCAATCTTCACCTCTTGATACAGCGCTTGCGATAAGCCCTCAAGCACAGAACCTTGGACTTGGTGCATGGCGCCACTTGGATTGACAATAAATTCGCCGACATCGCCCACAGCCCAGACTTTTTCAACCGTTACTTCGCCCTGGGCATTGACGCTGGCCTGTACCACCTCAGCAAAGTAACCCGCATGGCTGTAATAGCAAGCAATGCCCTTGCCGTGAGACTTAGGCACGGCTTTGCCCCAATCACTGATTTCCGCCACACGGGTGAGCACCGCAGCCATCCGTTGTGGCGAAAAGCCACCTTGCGGCGCGGCATCAGCACGACCTAACAAGGCAAGTTGGAACGCCAATGGATCTTGCCCTGCAGCATGCGCGACTTCATCCAACATACACTGGAAGACAAAACCCATGGCATTACTGGTTGGCGCGCGTAACCAACCGGTCGGGATCTGCGCCTCAATCAAAGATTGGCCAAATTGCAGATGCGGCACAAAGCCGGTGGGGAACTCGGCTGCGTGCATTCCCGCCGCCAACAGCATGCGGCCATTTTTGCCGAAACTCACAAAATGATCGCTAAAGGCCAGTAACTGCCCGTTGCCATCAAGCCCTGCCTTAAATTTGTGATAGCCGCCGGGACGATAGTAGTCGTGCTGAAAATCATCCTGCCGATTCCACAGCAGCTTGACCGGCACGCCCACGGCTTTGGCAATGATCGCCGCCTCGGCCATGTAATCGTTAAACAAACGGCGCCCAAAACCGCCGCCCATGCGAGTGATATTCACGGTGACATCACTAATATCAACGCCGATAGCGGCCGCCGCTTGGCGCTGACCGCTGGCGGGGCTTTGGGTTGGCGCCCATAGGGTTAAATGGCCATCGTGCCAATGAGCAGTACAGTTGATCGGTTCTAACTGACCATGCGCGATAAAGGGGTAGGAATATTCCGCTTCAACCAATTTGGCCGCTGCGGCAAAGGCTTTGTCTACATCGCCCACATTCTGGGCAATTTGCGTTGGCGCTTGCTGCCACAACTGCTGCGCTTGTTTATCAAAATCAGCACTATTTTGCTGTTTAGCTGGGCCTTCGTCCCAAGTCACCTTGAGTTGTCGACGCGCTTTTTCGGCTTGCCACCAGCTGTCTGCCACTATCACCACGCCGCTATCGACACTGCTGGAATCCACCACAAAGGCATGGCGAATACTGGGCATGGCTTTAATGGGGGCTAAGTCGACCTGCGCCACTTTGCCGCCAAACACAGGGCATTTATCAAACACCGCATGCAGCATGCCCGGCAGCTCAACATCAATGCCAAATAACGGCCGACCGTTAACCAAGGCGTCGTTATCCACCCCTGCGGTGAACTGGCCGATCACGGTAAAATTCGCTGGGTCTTTGAGGGAAACTGCCGCTAAATCTGGCGTCTTTTGTTTGGCGGCTTTACTCGCCAATTGCGCGTAGCTTAGCTGTCGACCTGATGCGGCATGATAAACCATGCCCGCTTTGGTGGTCAGCGCTGCCAGTTCAACCTGCCACTCCTCTGCGGCGGCGTGCAATAGCATCTGCCTTGCTGCAGCGCCGATGCGACGATGCTCATCTAAGTGCGCCGGCGTGCTGCGACTGCCACCGGCCGACTGTCGTCCAAACTCAGCACTGAGTGGCGCTTGCAGTACACTCACCTGTGCCCAATCAGCGTCGAGTTCTTCGCAAATGACCATCGGAAGTGAGGTTTTAATCCCTTGGCCGATTTCCGGCGCTACCGACATGATTTCAATCACGCCCGCGGCTGTGATCCGCACATGGGCACTCAGTACGGCCATTGCGGGAGTTGAGGGAGTGTCGGCAGCAACACCGAGCTTAGGCAGATACAAACCGAGAAATAAGCCACCACCAACAGCAGCACTGGCTTTAAGAAAATGACGTCGTTCAAGATTAAGAGAGCTGGTCATCGGTTAGCCCTCCTTCACGGCGTCAGCCGCTTGATGAATCGCCGCACGAATACGGTGATAAGTGGCACAACGGCACAGGTTGCGGCTCATGCCAGAGTCAATCTGCTGATCGGTGGGCTGTGGAAACTGCTTCAGTAACGACACCGCCGCCATGATCTGCCCTGCTTGGCAGTAACCACACTGCGGCACATCGAGAATCTTCCACGCCTGCTGCACTTTTTGACCGACCGCATCGGCGCTGATGCCTTCAATTGTGGTGATCGATTTGTTGCCGATGGCACTAATTGGCGTAACGCAACTACGAATCGGCTTACCATCGAGATGCACGGTGCAGGCACCACACTGCGACATACCACAACCAAATTTGGTGCCCTTGAGATTGAGCGTATCGCGTAACACCCACAGCAGCGGCGTATCGGGGTCGACCTCCGCCTGTAGCTGTTTACCGTTAATGGACAACGCGTATTTCATTACATCCTCCTTAATTGCTGCTCAGACAGCGTTTACTGAGGTTGAATCCTGCCGTTCCCACCCAACGTTAGTGATCCAGATCAGTGTCTAAATTTAAAGCAGTTCTAACAGATATGCCCGCATTACTCAAAATGAAAGGTGTTTCTAAATTAGTCAGCTGGCGACAGTCATGGAGCTTGATGATGAATTGGTCGCACAAGTGTCATACAAATCGGGGTTTGGCTGGTCAAATGCAGCAATAACGCTTAGTATGCTCAAAGCGCAAACAAGGAGTCTCGGGAGTACCTATTCATGGGCATCAGAGCCATTATCGTTGACACAGCAGGCACCACCACAGATCACGCCTTTATTCATGACGTGCTGTTTCCCTATTCTATTCAAGCCATGCCGACGTATCTGGCACAGCACAAAGATGATGTGCTCGTGGATAACTGTATTTGCGACACGCGCGAAATGGCACTTGAAGATGACGCATCGCTGGAGCGTGTTGCCGAGATTTTGCAGCAGTGGGTCAAAGAAGACCGTAAAGCCACGCCGCTGAAAACCTTGCAAGGGCTAATTTGGAAAGAAGGCTACGCCAAAGGCGAGTTTACCGGCCATATCTTCCCTGACTTTATTGATGCAGCTAACCGCTTTAAAGCCCGCGGCATTCGTTTGTATAGCTTCTCGTCTGCTTCGGTGGAAGCGCAAAAGCTGCTGTTTAGCCATAGTGATGGCGGTGATTTAACCGAAGTCTTCAATGGCCATTTTGATACCCGTACCGGTGGCAAATTGGACAAGCAAGCCTACAGCAACATCATTAACACCATCAGCATGGCGCCGAAGCAAGTGCTGTTCATCTCTGACTTTGCTGACGAACTCAAAGCAGCACAAGCTGCAGGCATGCAAACCTGCCAGATGATCCGCGACCCAGCCGAAGCCGCAGGCAGTTTCCGTCATATTCGCAGCTTTAACGATCTGCAACTGAACTAAGCTCAACTGCCGTAAACAGAAGGATGGCCTAGCCATCCTTTTTTGTTACAGATCAAAGGTAAATAATTCCCCGCTTACGCAGTGTTCACCTTGCAACAGCCGAGGTTTTAATTACACTGGGCAACGATATTTTCACTAGACATGCTTTGAGTGCCAATGTTGAGACGACTTATTACAGCCAGCCTCAGTTGCTTCATGCTGCTCACCAGTGCAGTTTATGCAGCGACCCAACCCTCTGAACAAGCGTTAGTGGCCTCGCAGAGTGCCATGCTAGTTGACCTCGACACGGGTAAAACCCTCTATGCTGAAGCGCCTAATTTGGTCACGCCAATCGCCTCCGTCAGCAAGTTGATGACGGCATTGGTGGTGCTGGATGCAGGTTTGCCGCTAAACGAACGCATCACCGTGGATGTTAGCCAATCACCGATGATGCAAAACGTGGTGTCGCGTATCCGCCTTGGCAGTAACTTAACGCGTAAAGAAGCCTTATCGCTGGCATTGATGGCCTCAGAAAACCGTGCCGCGACCACGCTGGCGCATCATTATCCTGGCGGTTACCAAGCCTTTGTTAAGGCGATGAATGCCAAAGCAAAAGCGCTGGGAATGAACAATAGCATGTTTGAAGAGCCGACCGGTTTGTCGCCGCACAACGTATCTACTGCGGCGGATCTCATTAAGCTGCTCATTGCATTAAAAAAATACCCAGTTATTGGTGAACTGAGTGTGGCCAAAAATCGTAGCGTGACGTTTCATAAACCACGTTACAGCATGGCGTTTTACAACACCAATCCCTTGGTCAACCGCAAGGGCTGGCACATCAGTTTGACCAAAACCGGTTACACCGATGAAGCGGGTCATTGCTTGGCGATGCTCACAAAGATGGGGAATCGCAATGTCGCCTTTGTCGCGCTCGATTCCTTTGGCAAATACACCCACATCGCCGATGCTAACCGCTTAAAGCTATGGCTAACCACCGGCAAAAGTAACCGAGTGCCCGCTGAGGCGCTGCAATACAAGATGAACAAGCGCGCCGAACATGCGCAGCAAGTGGGCAAACAGCAACTGGCAATTCCTTAGCCGGTCAGGCATTACTAGGGTGATTTAGCCCAAAATGAAAACGGCGCCAAGTTCACCCTTAGGCGCCGTTTGTTATTTTGTCAGAGAGGATTGCTGACATCCCCACAACTCGACCGCTGCAACCGCGGCTTCGGGTGGGCCAATCCAATGGCTCATTGGCTGACATTTGCCAGCAAAGCAGAGTTGATAGTCGCCAGCTTCAGGGGTTCGCCCCAGCTTCAACACGGGAATCGGTGCTAACTGAGGTTGATAGTTCCAGCTATCATCATAAAACTTAGCGCCGTCGGGGATCTCCATCCCCGCACCAGTGCCTTGCACACTCGCCTGCAAGATCTGTAACCCTTGCGGTGTAAGCTGGTAGTCTTCTTGCCAGACGATTTTCTCCACCGTATGACGCCAGCTCAGGGTGAACTGCTGTTGCGGCAGTTCAGCCCATACTTGTCCAGCTAAGCCTAAGCACAATCCCAACATTAGACTTTTCTGCGCGCCAAATAGTCACGCCCTAAATGTTGCAATAGGAAGCTCGCCACTAGCGCAAATCCGATTTCATCACTCATAGGGGTCGCGACAATCAAAGATGCACCAGCGGCAAAGCCCCAGATCCGCTCCCACCAGGTCAATGGCTTAGTGAGATAACCGGTAAATACCGCGCCCCACAAACCAATCGCCAATGCCGCTTTAAACACCACATAGATGATCGCCAACCAGCTATCACTCTGTAGCATCAACGCCGGTGAGTACACCGACATGTAGGGGATAATAAAGCCCGCGATTGCGATACGTACCGCCCATAAACTGATCTTTAAACCACGCTCTTTAGCAATTGGCGCCGCGGCAAAGCAGGCCAAAGCCACCGGCGGCGTTAAGTCCGACATAATGCCGAAATAGAACACAAACATATGCGATACAATCAACGGCACCCCGAGGTCTAACAGTGCAGGGGCAGCGATTGAACTGGTGATGATGTAGTTCGGAATCGATGGGATGCCCATCCCCAACACCAAGCAGGTGATCATGGTCAGCACCAGTGACAGGAACAGGTTATTTTGACCAACATGCAAAATATAACCCGCCACGGTAGAAGCCACACCGGTGAGTGATACCACACCGATAATCACCCCCACCAGCACACAGGCAATCCCCACTGGCACCGCATGACGCGCACCATCGACTAAGGCGTGCAAACAGATTTGCAGCGTATCGCGGCCACCTTTGATAAACCAACACACCCCCACCAAGGCGGCAATTACCCCAAATACCACCGCGATACCCATCTGGAAGAAGCCCGCACAGAGAATACCGAGCGCAATCCAGAAGATTAGTCGCAGCCACTTCGAGGAAACTTGCATCACAATTGCTGAGCCGAGAATCACTAACGCCGTCAGAGATAAGCCGACGGTGCCACTGAATAACGGGGTTCGACCAGAGAACAGCAGTCCGATCAATACCGCCAGCGGGATGAGCAGATACCAGCGCTCGGTAATCGCCGTCCAAGGATTAGGACACTCCTCTTTAGGCAAGCCATCCAGCCCGGCGCGCTTCGCTTCTAAGTGAACCATCCAAAATACCGAGCCGAAATAGAGTGTTGCCGGCACCAACGCCGCCTTGGCAATCTCAATAAATGGCACGTTGATGGTTTCCGCCATGATAAACGCAACCGCGCCCATGATTGGCGGCATAATCTGGCTGCCCATACTCGACGTCGCTTCTACGCCACCAGCAAATGCTGGGCGGTAGCCAAAGCGCATCATTAAAGGAATGGTAAATTGGCCAGTGGTCACCACGTTAGCTACCCCTGAACCGGTAATGGTGCCCATCAAGGCCGATGACACCACCGATACTTTGGCTGGACCACCGGATTTATGGCCAAATAAGCCGAGGGCAAAATCGGTAAATAGTTTGATCATCCCGGCCTGCTCTAAGAACGCACCGAACAGAATGAACAGGAAGATATAGGTCGCCGACACATAAGTGGGCGTGCCATAAAAGCCTTCAGTACCAAATGACAACTGGTTCACTATCTGGTCGAAACCATAGCCACGGTGCATTAAATCACCCGGCAGATATTCGCCAAACAGGCCATATCCCAAAAAGATGGTACAGATAAACGGCAAGGCAAAGCCCATCACCCGACGAGCCGCTTCAAACACCAAGGCGATCAGCAAAGTGCCAACCACTAAATCCTCGATGGTTAACTCACCAGAACGCTGAATCAGGTCCGCTTCAAACACCCATTGATAAATGGCGATACCAAATCCCAGCACGCCTAACAGCCAACCAAATGGCTTCAGCGGACGACGCTGGGTGGTCGGATAGGTGATAAAGACTATCAACAACAGAAAGCCAACATGCACTGCACGCAGAATTTGGGTTGAAACCGGATGAAACGCGGCGGTGATCAGCTGAAACGCCGAAAACAACAACGCAATTGCGAATAGAGCCTTGGGCCAATCTTTAGTGGCCGCATTCAATCCCTCATGGGAATCAGTCATATTTGCCTCGCTACATCAGAAACGACAAATCGCTTCGATCGAGTATCGAAGCGATTTCTGAAAGGAAACTGCTGGGCGCGAGCATTACTTGAGTGCGCCGACTTCCTTGTAGTAACGCTCAGCACCTGGGTGCAGCGGGATAGGAGATTGAGTCGCTTTGTCCAAAGAAATGGCTTTGGCAGCAGCATGGGCATTACGCAGATAATCCAAGTTTTCAAAAATCAACTTCGTCATCTGATACGCCACGTCGTCAGACACACCACTGTTGGTGACCAGCATGTTTTGGATAGCAATCGTATCCACATCAGCATCTTGACCATCGTAAGTACCGGCAGGGATAACACCGGGTTGGAACGCCGCATTACCGATGCGCTCAATCACGTCTTTAGGAATTGGTACAAAATTCACTGGCATAGTCGATGCCAAATCACGGTATGCCGCCATTCCCAAACCTGAAGATTGCAACGTTGCATCCAACTGGCGGTTTTTGATCAGTTCAACCGATTCGGCATAAGGCAGAAATTCTACTTTGCCGAGATCTTCATAAGAAAGTCCGGCAGCGGCAAAAATTGCTCGCGCGTTGAGTTCAGTACCGGATTTTGGCGCGCCCACAGAGACACGCTTACCTTTCAAGTCAGCCAATGACTTAATGTTGGAATCTTTGTTGGCCACAATTTGAATATAGTTAGGATAAACAGAGGCAATCAAACGCAATTTATCGAGTGGCTTTTTAAAGCCAGCTTCTTCATCACCCTTCCACGCCGCTGACACTGAATCGCCCAAGGCAAAACCTAATTCACCGCGATTCGCTTGCAGCAGGTTGAGGTTCTCTACCGAAGCTTTGGTGGCTTGCACAGAAGTCTTCGCGCCATCAATGTTGTTACCATAAAGCTGTGATAATGCCACGCCCAACGGATAGTAGATACCGCTGGTACCGCCCGTCAGTACGTTAATAAATTTAGGCGCAGCCCATACTGCTGAGCTGAAGCTGACAATCGCAGCGGCGCCAATCACACCAAGTTTCTTATAGAGTTTCATTTTGGTATTCCTTGTTTGACTTTGACACAGCGTCACCACCCCTCATAACGCTGACCAAGCACAGATGAAGGCTTCATCTGTTAATTGCTATCCATTAATAATCACTTATTGCTGTTTAATCAATAACCAAAAAAGTTAATCAGCAGTTAATTTTGGTCGAGAATTATTAGTGCAGCAAATACTAATATATTGATCTGTTTCTGATTAATGTACCAAGTGGACAAAGGTCGAATATTGAATAAACTAAGATGGTTAGCGTTCACCTCACGGTTATTTTGCTAAATTTTACGCGTTTAACAAATTTAATATACTTAAGCCAGTTAAATACAAATTACAAACAACAATGATGAATAACATACTGAATATTAGTAATTTTATTTTGGTTAAATTTTAACAAAACAAAATTAAACCAAAACAAAACACAATTAACCACTGCGCAACAATTGGCAAATACACAGAACGCTTACACAAGATTGATGTTGTCTATTAGGGGATTGGCAACGATAGTGCTAGAAAGGACACTTGAAAGCATGGAGACTTGCACTTCGTCAAAATGGCTACTTTTATGAACAAATTAGAGAAAATGCAGACAAGATAGTAAAAATCTAATTTTTGTGATCAAACCTACAAAAAAGCCGCCAAAAGGCGGCCTTATTGTTACGTTAAATGACGCACTTAACTGTTATACATGGCGTTAATTTCGTTCGCATATTTGCTGTAAATCATCTTACGACGCAGCTTCAATGTTGGCGTAATCAAACCCGCTTCCATCGAGAACGCTTCAGGCAGCAGGGTGAATTTTTTGATCTGCTCAAAGCCTGCCAGCTCATGCTGTAGCTGCTTTAATCGCTCTTCAAAATGTGCCACCACTTGGGTGTTACGGATCAGCTCAATTGGCGAGTCATAGTTGAGGCCTTTTTGCTTTGCCCATGACTCTAGCGCTTCAAACGCTGGCACAATCAATGCGGTCACATAGTTACGAGCATCGGCAATAATTGCCACCTGCTCAATTAATGGACAGCAACCCACTTTTCCCTCAACCCGCTGCGGTGCAATATATTTACCGTTAGAGGTTTTCATCAGCTCTTTCAGACGGTCAGTGATGAACAGATTGCCGTTTTCGTCGATACGACCGACATCACCGGTTTTCAACCAGCCATCTTCAAAAGCTTCAGCGGTTTCCAGTGGCCGATTGAAATAACCGCGCATCACGGTTTCACCGCGCACTAGAATTTCATCATCCTTACCGAGACGTACTTCCACTTCATCCAGCGGTAAGCCGTTAGCACCTTTCACTCGATTGTCTGGCGAACAACATGCCACCGTTGCGGTGGTTTCAGTCATGCCATACCCCACCAGCAATGGAATATTGATCGCTGCGAAGAACGCACCAACGTCGGCATCTAACGCCGCGCCGCCGCAAGGCATATATTTGATGCGGCCGCCGAGCGCGTTATGCAACTTGCTGTAAACCAGTTTATTGGCCAGCAACCACTGCCACTTCAACAACAGGCTACCTTTGGCGCGACCTTGGTCAGCTTCAAACTGACGTTGGCCTACCGAAATCGCCCAAGCAAACAACTTGCGCCGTGATGCAGGGCCTTTGTTCACTTTATCAATAACGGCGCTATACACTTTTTCAAGGAAGCGTGGCACAACACAAACGGTGTGCGGCTTAACGGCGGCAATGGCTTGCTGTACTCGCGGTGTATCGGCCAAGTAGACGTTACGGCCGCCGCGGCTCATCACGTAGTAGCTCCAACCGCGTTCATACACATGGCTCAGCGGTAGAAACACTAATGAGACATCGCCTTGCTCAAACGGCACTCGCTGGTGATGTTGACGCATCGCTGACGCCACATTGCGCTGATCCAGCATCACTCCTTTAGGATCACCGGTGGTGCCTGAGGTGTAAATCAAGGTCAACAGGTCATCGAGGCTTGATTCTGCCAAGCGTTGTTGCAACTCAGGATGAGTGACGCCAGCTTCTTCAGACAACAGAGTGTCGAGATGAAAGTGCAGTTCGCTTTTCAGCTGCACGTCATTATCAAACACGATTACCTGCTGCAGCGCCGGGCACAATGGCTGCAGTTTACAGGCCATTTGGTATTGCGCCTGATTGGTGACGCATAGCACTTTTGCCCCAGAATCACGCAGAATGTATACCGCTTGCTCAAGGGTTGAAGTGGGATAAATCGGCACCAGCACGCCACGCGCTTTATTGGTGGCAATATCAACAATTGACCATTGTGGACAGTTGTTAGACAGAATAGCGACACGGTCTTGAACCGCTAAACCGTGGTCAATAAAGGCCGCGGCTAATTGATCGCTATAATTTTTAAATTGAGTCCAGCTGACCTTGTCCCATGGGGACGCCATTTCAAAGCCTTCGAGGGCGATATTATCCGGCTGCTGTTTTACTTGCTGTTCCAGCAGTTTGACAATTTGGTATTGCGCAAGAGACATGATGTAAATCACCTTTTAGCTTACAGCTGTTTCGCTTTTGCCATTTTAACTCAAGCCAGGCCGCCGCCGAAAGATTTTTGCCCTAATTAAGCGATGTCTCACACTGTCAAAATCTGGTTTGACCAGATGCTAATTTATTGAAATAACGAATAATGAATTTATATGACCGGTTTATTCACATGAAAGGCATTAGGCTAAAGTAGAATAAAAACTCTATTTTACAAGCGCTTGAATCACGCAGCCCAAATGGACTGCGAGGGTCGATAATGTGAACAGTTTACTCGGATTAGACGCGCTGAACGTCAACAGAAACTGACAGTGAATGAGTATCGCCACCATCAAAAATTACGCCTTGGAGTGGTGATACGTCGGCATAATCGCGTCCCCACGCGGTGACGATGTGCTGACCGTTGGGCATTAAATCGTTGGTGGGATCAAATTCCACCCAGCCCAACTCGGGCACGTAAATCGCAAACCATGCGTGTGAGGCGTCGGCGCCGACCAGTTTTTCTTGCCCCGGTGGCGGTAAGGTTTCCAGATAACCACTGACGTAACGCGCTGGTAAGCCCACCGAGCGAATACAAGCAATGGCAAAATGGGCAAAGTCCTGACATACACCACGCTTCTCTTTTAACACGGTTTCAGCCGGCGTGGTGACATCGGTGGCGGTCGCATCAAAGGTGAACTCGCTAAAGATCTTGTGGGTAAAATCTAACGCCGCTTGTAGCAGCGGTACATCATCAGCAAAGGTGTCCGCAGCGTATTCGCGCAGCAGTTTCGAGCACTTAATATGGGTCGAATCAAGCATGTATTCTTTCACCATCCGCAACTCAGGGTTCCAAGGCTGTGCCAGCAAACCACGCAAGTCGCCACAGGTTATGTCATGCAACTGCAGCTGATTTGGCAGATCTTCCTCTTCAATCTCGAAATCACATTCCACTTCAATCGCCAACTTTTTATGCGGCTCTTGAATTGAGAAATAGAAGGTTTCATTGCCGAAATAATCTTCTCCGGCGCTCTGATATATCGGCGTTGGTGTCACCACAATGCGTTGACTCAACACCTGTTGCTTCGCCGTGCTGCGGGGCAACAAGTGAGTCATGTTGTAGCACAGCGTAACCGCTGAACTGTATTGATACTCGGTGAGATGACGTACGCGATATCTCATATATCTGCCTTCCATTGCGCTTTAACCAACGGCTGCGGGCCTGCGGTATGGTCAAAATATTTATCACTGATCAAACTGGTGAATTGATCAAGTTGGTCGCCGATTTGGGTCATTAGCTGCGCTAAGCTGGCGCGAGTTTCGGTCTCTTCATCAATCAATGCTAACGCTTCCAGATCGGCCAACTGAATGTCATTAAGGGTTTTGATAATCAGTCGATTTTCTGCGGTTAACCCTGAGCTTTGGGTGTAATTACGCGGTAATTCATTGAGATATTTACGTAACTGATCCACCTGATAAATCAGCGAACGTGGGTTGGTGGCGTCAATCATCAGCAGATCTAAGCCATAGGCTATCCGCGCCCGCGTCCGATAACGGCGGCGGAAAGAGATCAAGGCTTCCACGCTCAGCAGCACCGATTCCAGAATCTGCTGTTGCTGTAAACTCGGGAGATGTTCGGTGAGAGTGGCTTTCAGCAACGTAGCGGTTTGCAGCGCACGCTCAGTACGGCGGCCAATCTCTTGGAACATCCAGTCCATACCGCGCAACATGCTTTCATGATTTAAACCTGACAACGCTAACAGCGACGTTACCAAGCTATCCAACGACTCTTCCGGCACTGCGGGTAAACCGTCACTATAGGCTTCATCGACCGCAAGAATATGGTCGCGCAATTCGTTGAGAATGATCCGCGTATCGGCTGACAGCATCTCTTTGACTTGCTCACCACAGGCCAGCATCGATTGTAGGTTAAATTTGATACTGCCGACCCGTGCGCCATCAATCACCAACGCCGCTAACTCATCGTTAGGGTTCTCCAGTAGCTCTGGGTCTTCGGTAAAGCCCGGCAAACAACCCGTCAGCTGTGACATCGCTGTGAGCAAAACATCGCGACTTTCAGGCGGGAATGGCTCAATCCCGTTCAGTTGTTTAAAAATGGTGCGCATCAAGCGCAGGCTCAGTTCAGCGCGCTCGGCGTAGCGACCAAACCAGAACAGATTTTCGATAACCCGCGATGGCAAATTACTGACTTCAGCGCGATCACGCGGCTGCGCATCCAAAATGGGCAAACTCGAGGTATCCGGCTTATCGCTCACTACCCAGGTATCTTTACTCATGGCACCGGAAAGACTGGTCACAATCGCTTCTGCGGTTGACTCTGCCACCCGGGTTAAGCCGCCGGGCATGACGCAAAAGCTGTCTTTATCGGCCACAGTAAAGCCACGGAAAATACTCGGACGGCCATCTAGTTGTTTGTTCTGCCAAATTGGCGCGATAGCGCCGGGAATATAACTCTGCGCCACATACGCGTGTGGACTGTGCTCAATTTGGGCAATAATCTCTGCGCGAGTTTTGTCAGTTAAACTGTGGCCATAAACGCTGCGACTGTAGAAACTGCGATAGGCCGGTTTGATGATCAACTGATCGAGGTTAGCCAGCACATAGGCTTTATCCTCGGGATTGCCGCACCACCAAGTACGGACGGATGCCAACTTCAGCGGTTCATTCAGTAAAAATTGGCTTATTTCCGGTAAGAAGGCCAACAGAGCCGGCGCTTCTAACACACCACTTCCCAGTGGATTCGCGAGTACCACGTTACCATTACGTGCCACTTCTAATAACCCAGGCACCCCTAGACGGGAGTCCGCACGCAGCTCACTTTGGTCGCAGTAACTATCATCCATACGCCGTAAAATCACGTCGACTTGGCTTAAGCCATTAAGCGACTTCATCCACACCTTGCCATTGCGCACGGTTAGGTCGCCGCCTTGTACCAGCGGGAAACCGAGGTAGTTTGCAAGATAGGCATGTTCAAAGTAGGTACTGCTGTAAGCGCCTGGGGTGAGCACCACGATTCGCGGCGTATCGGTTTTGTGCGATACCAAGTTCGCGAGGGTTTGCCGCACCGTATGGAAGAAACTCGACAACCGCAGCACATTGGCGTGACGGAACATCCCCGGTACTACCCGCGACACTACGGTGCGGTTTTCCAGTGCATAGCCGGTACCGCTCGGCGCCTGTGTTCGATCGCCAATCGCAATAAAGTGGCCATCTTGGCTGCGTACCATATCTACCGCATGAAAGATCACTTTATGGGTGCCGGGCAGCTTGAGCCCGTGACAAGCACGCAAAAATCCCGGATGAGAGAAGATAATCTCCGACGGGATTATCCCCTCCTTTAGCAAACGTTGCTCGCCATAGAGGTCTTGATAGATCAGATCAAACAGCTTGGCACGCTGCACCAGACCTTTCTCTACCAACTGCCACTCCGCCTGTTCAATCACATTTGGCACTATGTCCAGTGACCAAACCGTGGGAGATAAAGGGTCGTTATTTAGGTTATAGGTTGCACCATCGTCGCGCAAAATACGTTGGGCGCGGAGATAGCGATCCTGCATGCCATCGTTACCTAGTCTGGCAATGTTTTCCATCACTAATTGCCAATGAGGTCTCACAACCCGTGAAAAATCGAACGCTTCATCATAAGCGCTCTGGGGCTGTGCATAGGGAGCCTGCGCCTGCAAGTTTTTAACGCTTGCAGCGGCAGACTTTGAACCTGTCGATGTCATGTTTTACTGCTGATTGGCGAAAATTAGAGCCTAGTATACTTTCTTCTGAGATCTAAGGTATGCGGATATTCCTGTGTTGGTTCCTCATCTGACGGAGCTAATTGTTTTGGCAGGGTTTTATTTTCATAAAACTCACGCAATGCATTAAATTCAGGCGGCGGCATCAACGGACCTTGGGTAAATCCATGGTCGGTAAATCGGTTAACTCGGCGCGCTTCCGCCTCATTACTGTTCACCGGCACAGTGTCATAATTGCGCCCACCCGCATGACTCACGCGATAAGTACAACCACCCACCGACAACCCATTCCAACTATCAACTAAGTCAAACACCAGTGGTGAATCGACACCGAGAGTTGGGTGCAACGCTGACGGCGGCGCCCAAGCGCGATAACGCACCGCGCCCACCATCTCTCCCTGTTTACCTGTGTGCGACAGCGGCACGCGGCGACCATTACAGGTCAGCACATAACGGCTGTCGGTCAGGCCACTCAAGCGCACTTGCAAACGCTCAACCGATGAATCCACAAACCGCGCAGTGCCCGATTGGGTGATCTCCTCACCAAGCACATGCCAAGGCTCAATTGCCCAGCGCAATTCCAGTTCAATACTGCCAATCTGCTGCCGGCCATAATGTGGGAAGCGGAACTCTTCAAACGGCGCTAACCACTCTAATTTAAAGGGATAGCCATGACGCTGTAGATCATCGACAACTTCTTTAATGTCCTGCCACACATAGTGCGGCATCATAAATTTGTCGTGCAGCAGCGTGCCCCAACGCACTAGCGGCTTTTGGTACGGCTTGTGCCAGAAGCGGGCGACCAAACAACGCAGCAACAGCATCTGCACTAACGACATACGTGCATGAGGCGGCATTTCAAAACCGCGGAATTCCAACAACCCTTGGCGACCACTGGCACTGCCAGCGGCATAGAGTTTGTCGATACAGAACTCCGAGCGATGGGTATTGCCGGTGATATCCACCAGCAAGTTACGCATCAAGCGATCCACCAGCCAAGGCGCGTTTACTTCACCATCGGGCATGTTGTCGAAGGCGATTTCCAGCTCATACAGTGCTTCATCACGGCCTTCGTCGACCCGCGGTGCTTGGCTCGTTGGGCCAATAAACATGCCCGAAAACAGATAGGACAAGCCGGGATGATGTTGCCAGTAGGTCACCAAACTGCGCAGCAGATCCGGCCGCCGTAGCATTGGGCTATCGGCCGGGGTCACGCCCCCTAGCGTCACGTGGTTACCACCGCCAGTGCCGGTATGGCGGCCATCGAGCATAAACTTCTCGGTGCCGAGCCGTGACAGGTAAGCTTGTTCATACAAAGTTTCGGTGTTGTGCACCAGTTCATCCCAGCTTTTCGCTGGATGAATGTTCACCTCAATCACCCCAGGATCAGGCGTGATGAGGAATTTTTGCAGTCGATAATCTTTTGGCGGTTCATAGCCTTCAATTACTACTGGCAGCTGCAATTTGCTGGCTACCGCTTCAATGGCATTGATTAAGGCAACGTAGTTTTCCAGATAACTGACAGGCGGCAAAAACAGGTGCAGGCGACCATCACGCACTTCCAAACAGATCGCGGTACGCACCACGTTTCTAACGATTTTATAGCTCGGCTGACAGTTACCGGCCGCTTGTTGCTGTTCGGCAATGGTTGTAGCCGCGGCTACGTCAAATACCGGCAATGGCGCACGCGGCTCAAATGGGTCACGCTCTGCCTCAAACTCCTCTTCGGAAACTGCGGGCAAAGAGCTTAGCGGTAAACGGAACCCCATCGGACTATCACCGGGGATTAGGGTGATCACTTCGGAGCGCATCGGCCACAAGCTGCTTTGCCAAGCGATGCCGTTAAACTCTACCGGCAGAATATAACCGCTCGGAGTATCAAGACCACGAGTCAGCAGTTTCGCGAGACGGCGCCGTTCCAAATCATCTTTTAGATCCGCTTTACGCGGATCAACGCCCTCAGGCAATTGTCGCTCTAACCACAGGTAGTAGAGGGTATCTTCAAACGCGGGTTGCAGATAACGCGGCGCGATCCCAAGTTGCTCACACAGCTGAGCGCCAAAATGCTCAGCATCTGCCAGGGTATGGCCGTAATTGGTATCGACACGGGCTAATAACTTCGGCTCATGCCATAGCGCTTCGCCATCAGTTCGCCAGAAACAGCCCAGCGCCCAACGTGGCACCTCTTCACCGGGATACCACTTGCCTTGGCCATAATGCAGCAAGCCATTGGCACCAAACTGCTGCTTCATTCGCAGTAACAAATCTTTTGCCAGACGCAGCTTGTCGGCACCAAGTGCGGCGGTATTCCATTGCGCTGAATCCATATCATCAATGGAAACAAACGTCGGCTCACCGCCCATAGTCAGGCGCACGTCGTGCTCGATAAATTCGGCATCAACGGCACGCCCCAGCGCTTTAATATTTTGCCACTCTTCATCAGAATAAGGCTTAGTTACCCGCGGGTCTTCATGGATACGGGTCACCACGTTTTCGTAGCTAAATTCGCATTCGCAAGGGTCGGTAAAGCCAGTAATGGGCGCCGCAGACACAGGATCTGCAGTACAGGACAGCGGAATATGGCCTTCGCCAGCAAACAGACCAGACGTTGGATCCAGCCCAATCCAACCTGCGCCCGGCAAGTAAACTTCGCACCACGCATGCAAGTCGGTGAAGTCATGGTCGGTGCCCGATGGGCCATCCAGCGCCTTAACATCCGCAACTAGCTGCACCAAGTAACCGGAAGCAAAACGCGCCGCTAACCCGAGCCGCCGTAAAATCTGCACCAGCAGCCAAGCGGTATCGCGGCAAGAGCCTTTCTTCAGTGTTAGCGTTTCTTGGCAGGTCTGCACCCCAGGTTCAAGGCGAATGCCATAACTGATGTCTTGTGCAAGGCGACTGTTGAGCGATACCAAAAAGCCAACGATTGCTTGTGGGGAGCGGTCGATGCTGGCCATCCATGCATCAAGCTCAGGGCAATCTTCCTCAGTTTTGAGGTAAGGCGTCAGCTCTTCTTTTAACCCCGCAGCATAGCTAAAGGGGAATTTTTCAGCGTATTCTTCAATAAAGAAATCGAAGGGGTTGATGACCGTCATATCGGCGATCACTTCCACCGCAAATTCAAGCTTCTTCATTTTTTCTGGAAACACCAAGCGCGCCATCCAGTTACCGAATGGGTCTTGCTGCCAGTTGATGAAGTGCTCTTCCGGTGTGACCTTTAATGAATAACCGTGAATATGGGTACGCGAATGTGGCGCTGGCCGTAAGCGTAAAATATGCGGTGACACATTAATGAAGCGATCGAACTCGTAGGTGGTTTTATGTTGAATCGCTACGCGGATGGTCATGCGGCATCCCCTTGCTGAAAGTGGAACCAGTTTTCAGTGATCTGGTGATGCAGCGCGATCATGCCTAACTGCACTTCGTTGAGGTACTCACTGAATTTCTCGTTGAGATCGGTCGAGTGCTCAACCCCATTGGTAATCTTCAGCAATTTATCTACGTTGGCTGCGATAATGCCGTAGCGAGGTAAGGTTGCAGCGGCGGCTTTCACTTGCTCTAAGCAATAACGTTGCGAACGCGGGAAGCAGGCATCGGTCAACATAAAGGTCACCACAGAGGCACCACTGATCGAGCAACGCATGGTGCGGCGGAAGCTCAAATAGGCACTTTGCGATTTCAACACTTTTGACCACACCACTTGGCCTAGCTTAACGCTCTCTTCCTCTTGTGAATGCTGCATTTGGAAGTTGGCCGCATCTAAAATACGAGTGTTCATATCAGCGCGTTCCAAAAAGCGCCCCATCATAATAAAGTGCCAGCCCGCGTGACGATCCATGGTGCCGGTCAGCAAACCGATAATCTTTTGGCAGCCTTCAATAATGGTATTGAGATAGGCGTGTCGCACCGAACGGTTAATCCCTTGTTTGATGTTTTGCCGCGCATAGAGATCAAGCTCGTTGATCAATTCCCACATCTCACCCGGCACCACATCGCGGGTCGTCCGAATATTTTCTCGCACCATTTTCAATGACGACAGCAACGATCCCGGGTTGGTATCGTCTGCCAGCATAAATTTCAGTACGTTATGTTCATCGCGGACTTTGTAACGCTGATTGTAGAATTCAACGCCGCTATTAATTTCGACCAAGTTGTACCACGACACCGCAATATCACGCGGCAGATCGTACAACAGGTCATCGTAAACACTGACCAAACGCGCAATGTTTTCTACGCGTTCAAGGTAACGGGCACTCCAATAAAGCCGTTCTGCAACTCGAGATAACATGCTTACTCTCCTTTGGTCTCAACGATCCATGTGTCTTTACTACCACCGCCTTGTGACGAATTAACGACCAAGGAACCTTTTTTCATCGCCACGCGGGTTAAGCCACCGGTGGTGACATAGGTGTTGCGGCTTTGCAGAATAAAGGGGCGCAGATCGAGGTGGCGTGGCTCCAATGCTCCCGTTCCAATCAGAGTGGGCGCGGTGGAGAGCTTCAGCGTTGGTTGCGCGATGTAATTGCGCGGATTGGCTTTGATCAGTTCAGCAAAGGTTTGCTGCTCTTTTTTTGTTGAGTGAGGCCCAACTAACATGCCATAGCCACCTGATTCGTTAGCAGGTTTAACCACTAGCTTATCTAAATTGGCTAACACGAACGCTTGCTGCTCTGGATCTTCACACAGATAGGTTTCCACGTTCGGTAGAATCGGCTCTTCATTCAAGTAGTAGCGGATCAGCGCTGGCACATAGGCATAAACCACTTTGTCATCGGCGACACCAGCACCCGGCGCGTTGGCAAGCGCGACGTTGCCCGCTTTCCATGCCCGCATCAGCCCCGGCACACCGAGCACTGACTCTGGATTAAAGGCTTCAGGGTCGATAAATAGATCATCGATACGACGATAAATCACATCAACCCGCTCTGGGCCGTAGATGGTTTTCATGTAGACGCAGTTGTCGTCACCGACAAACATATCGCTACCTTCCACCAACTCAACGCCCATCTGCTGTGCTAAAAACGCATGCTCGAAATAGGCGGAGTTATAAATGCCGGGCGTCAGTACCACAATTTCTGGACGATCAATTTTGCGCGGTGATAAGGCGGCCAGAGTTTCAAACAGCTCAGCCGGATAAGAACCGTTTGGCTGAATATCATCGTTTTCAAACAGCTCTGGCAACACCCGTTTGGTAATGGCGCGGTTTTCTAGCATGTAAGACACACCTGACGGCACCCGCAGGTTGTCCTCTAGCACATAAAATTTACCATCGTGATCGCGTACCAAATCAGTACCACAGATATGGGCCCACACCCCAAACGCCGGTGAAACACCAACACATTCTGGGCGGAAATTCTTCGAGTCTTTGATGATGTGCTCAGGAATGATGCCATCTTTGATGCAGTTTTGATCGTGGTAGAGGTCATCAATAAAACGGTTGAGGGCGGTCAGACGCTGCTTCAGACCTGCTTCAGTCACCGCCCAATCCTTGGCGTCAATGGTGCGCGGAATAATGTCAAACGGCCAAGCGCGGTCGATGTTGCCCTCTTCGGTATATACCGTAAAGCTGATCCCCATCTCCTGCACTGTGGCTTCTGCGGTCAAACGCCGCTTTTCGAGTTCTTCTGCGGAAAGTGAATCAAGATATTTAAGGAGTTGCTTTGCGGGTGGGCGGGCTGAGCCTGATGGTTCGATAAGTTCATCGAAAAAATCACCAGAGTCATAATTTTTTATTAGTTTATCCATAGACCGAATGTCCTCTCTGACAACCTTGGTGCAGGTTATCGCTGCCATGCATTTTTCCAGCGCATCTTTAACTATCAATGCCCCAAATTGGTGCCATTCGCAAGCATAACTCCCCGTTATGCGGCAAAAATACCAGAATTATTTACCGAATCGCAGACAACGACGCTGTAGGTAAATCGCAGCAAATTCCGTACCACAGCAGGAAGCAAGATCAGCATGCAGAATGACCGCCAACCACGAATGGGTTGGCGTAGAAATTAGCATAAGAGTTTTGCAAAAATAGAAGTGTTAGTTCTCCCTCAAATAGTTGAAGGCGCACTAATAAGGCAGGCCGTTACGCCACAAACGTTGGTTGCTCCAGCGAAAAAACACGGTGGACACCAGCGCCATCAGTACATCGAACCATAATAGCCATTGCGGCATCGCCTCCATTTGACCGACATCCGCCAGATAAGCACTCATAAAGCCGTTTTGTAGGCCATAGAAGAACACCATGACCGCCATATGCCAAGGTTTAGCGCAGAGGCAGCCCAGTGCTAGGCCGATCACGCCGCCCCAGTATGTGGTCAATAGCAGATGCATCGCAGCTTGCCAAGGCCACACTTGCAGCAACAGCGCTTGTAACCCCACGCTGAACAGCACGATCACCATTGCCGTAAACAGTAAGCGCAGCTGGGCGCATTCAAAGCCTTGTCTTAGCCCATCAACGCCATTGTAAAGCGGCAACAGCAGTAACGAAGTGACATTGCGGCTGCGCATCACTCGGTTCCAATGCACCATCAAGCCAGTAAAGATAGTGAATACGCCGGCAATCAAAGGTGCGGGAAACTGCTTATCCCAGCCGATATTCACCATAAATGCCAATAGCGGGAAAGCGACAGCAAGCGCTAACATTGAAACCAAGCCAGAGCCCATAAAGTGCGGAATAGGATAAAACCAACGACTGATCTTAAACTGCAGCTGTGAACTCCCCAGCTTTGGCATCCACAACCAACCACATTCAATGCCATTGCGGTATACCGTCATGCCATCGCTGTTCCAGCGCAACCGTTTAATTTGAGTCGATAGCAGTGCAGCCAGCGCCAATGCAATGGTCCACCAGCAATAGGCGGGCAGGAGCGGTGCGATATCATCCAACGCAAATAACACCACAAACAGGAATAAACTCAGCTGATATTTAGAAGGTTGCCGCAAACAATACAGCGCAAATGCCGCAGCAATTGCCCAAGCTAAGCCTTGTAAGGCTACGATTGATTGCGACTGATATATCAGCTGGGCAACGGCCAGATTTGCCAGCAGCACAAACAGCAACAGCATGCGGCATTGCCGTAACACCATTGCGCGATAGCCCGGCACTAATTCAGCCCATTCAGTGGCCTGTAACCGAATGATTTGCCACAAAATGGCGCAGGTACCACTAAAAATACTCAAGCCAAAGAAGATGCTGACTTGTTGCTCTTTGGCGTCTATCTTGCCAAATAATAGCGCCATGCCGAGGCCTAGCAGCAGGTTAAACAGGAAACTCGCGCTGCCAATATCCTTGCCCCATAGAAGCGCCATTCCTTTAATCATGGGTGCAACTCCATAAACAGCTGCTCCAAATTGATGGGCAAGCAACTCTGCGCTTGGGCGATCGGCTGCCCTTGATAACCATCAATCACTAAGGTGCGCCCATGATGTCCCAATACCTGAATTGATGGCGGTAACGCAGGCAATTCATCCGTAGCAAGGGTGATAAGGCGCAGATGCTCCCGCAGCTCATCAATTTCGCGCATCAGCAGTAATTCCCCTTCCTTGACCAAGGCCACATGGCTGGCAACCCGCTCTAGGTCTGAGGTGATGTGCGAGGAAAATAACACTGCTGAGCCTGATTCCAATGCCAGCTCAAACAGATCGGCCATAAAATGGCGTCGCGCCAGCGGATCTAAACTGGCAACCGGTTCATCCAACAACAGTAATTTAGGGCGATAAGCCATCGACATGATAAGCGCCAGCGATTGACGCTGACCGATGGACAACTTCTGTACCGCAGTTTTGCCATCTAACCCAAAACGCTGCAGCCATTCTTGCTCAAGCGCCAAGTCCCACTCTGGGTAAAAACTACGATGCAGGTTCAGTGCTTGCGCGACTGTAAAACCTTCATAGCCAAACGGCTGCTGCGCCACATAGCCAATAGCGGCCTTCGCCTTCGCGCTCAAGCGGTCTGGTGATTCATCAAGGATGCGCACATCACCGCTATCAGCGGTCACAATGCCTAAGGCAATCCGCATCAGGGTTGATTTGCCAGCGCCATTGGTGCCTAACAAACCGACCACCATGCCCGGATAAAGCGTTAGCGATAACCCTTTCAGCACAGTTTGACCGTCAAACTGCTTGGTGATGTTACGTAACTCGAGTAATGCCTTCTGTTCCATAAACGACTCCATTACTTATCATCCTGATGCTGCTGTTGCCACTGTTGCGCCAGCAGTTGCTCGAGTTGTGCCAGTGTCAAACCCAACTGTTGCGCATTCGCGATTAGCTCATTAAGTTGCGGTGCTAATAGTGCTGCCGGTGACGCAGTCGCTGCGGGAGTATTCTGTGCCACCCGAGTGGGTTGGCCTCGACGCCGCTCAAGCCAAGCTTGATCAACCAGCTGCTGAATGGCACGAGACACTGTCATGGGGTTGACCGCCAGATGCGCTGCGATTTGCCGAACTGAAGGCAACACAGTCTCGGGCGGCAGTTGTCCGCCGACAATGAGGTGAATAATTTGCTCGGTCAACTGGCGGTAAATCGGTTCACCACTGCTGGGGTTGACATGCAGGAGTTCTAACATTAGCCTTGAATACTGTATTAATACATTGATACACTTGATTGAGTTAAATTAACACACCTGCATCGAATTGCAAATAAGGAAATCAGCATGAAGCCGTTTTACTTACGCTGGCTCAATCCTATGATGGGGTTGCTGCTCGTCTCCAGCGCGATTCCCCTCAGTGCCCACGCGGCGGACGACAGCAGTAGCTGCTACGTCGAAGGGTTATCCGACAGACTCCAATGTGGCAGCGTCAAAGTTGCCGAAAACCCCAACAAGCCGAATGGCCGCAAGATTCAGATCCACTATGTGGTGATCCCAGCTATCAAAAACCTTGCGCCCAAAGAAGCGGTACTCGGCATTGCCGGTGGCCCAGGACAGTCGGCGATTCAAAGTGCAGCGGCATTTGAACGCATGCTGAGTAAAGCACGGCAACATCGCGATATTTTATTGATCGATCAACGCGGTACGGGCCAATCCAATCTACTGTCTTGCCGCGAACAATCTCTGAGCGACATTTTGAAGCTGAGCGATGATGCCTTCGATACTCTCGAAGAAACCCGCGAATGCAAAGCCAATTTGGATGCCGATGTCAGCCAATACGGCAGTGAGCAAGCGCTGCATGATTTTGACGTTGTCCGCCAGCATTTAGGCTATGAAAAACTGCATCTCTACGGTGTGTCTTACGGTACGCGCATGGCACAACTCTATATGCGCCACTATCCGCAAGTGCTGAAAACCGTCACCCTCGATGGTGTGGTGCCGATGAGTCAAAGTGTGTTGGTGATTGGCGCGGCGATTGCTCGGGCTCAAGATTTGGTCATTACCGATTGCGAGCAAGACAGTAGCTGCCAGCACACTTACCCCAAACTGCGGCAAGAGTTTGACAAGGTGCAAGCGAGCCTTAGCGAGTATCCGGTGATGGAAAAAACTCATCACCCGGTTACAGGCAATACAGAGCTGCTGACGCTGACCCGCGACAAGTTTCTCGGCGCATTACGCTTAGCGCTTTATTCGCCAGCGGTACGCTCACTGCTGCCGTTTACCATCCATCAGGCATATCGCAAAAACTATCAACCACTGCTGGGGCTATTAGCCATGCAAGTGGGTTCTCTAGATATGGCGATGGGCATGCACGCTGCGGTTGTGTGCGGTGAAGATTGGCCACGCTTGACCGCCGCGCAACGCGCCGAAGCGGAACAAAGCGTGATGGGACAGATGATGCTGAAAAGCCTCGATGAAAGCTGCCCGATTTGGAATATCCCCGCCGCAGATAAAGCATTTGGCGCCCCAATCAGCAGCGATATTCCCACCTTGTTGCTCTCTGGCGAGAAAGATCCCGCGACACCGCCTGCCTGGGCCGACATCGCCATGGCGAAACTGAGCCATGCGCGCCATTTAATTTCACCCTACGCCACCCACAATGTGGCAGCACAATCCTGTGCCGGTAATTTGATTGCCGATTTTATCAGTGGTGATGAGTTAGCGAGCATTGACGCCGAGTGCCTGAACAAAGATGTGCGTCGCGGCTTTTATCTAAACGCTAGCACTGTAGAACCTTTGCCGGAGAATAAACCATGATTCAGGTAAACAATATCAGTAAAAAAATTGGCAAAGTACAAGCGCTGGATGACCTGAGTTTTTGTGCCGAAGACGGCATGATCACTGGCCTGCTCGGCCCTAATGGCGCGGGCAAAACCACTTGTTTACGTACTGTGTTTGGCCTACTTAAGCCTGACAGCGGTAGTGCGGAAATCGATGGCATTGATGTGGCCAAACACCCAGTGGCGGCCAAAGCGCAATTGGGATTGTTTCCGGATCCGTTTGGTTTGTATGAACGCCTGTCTCCGAGAGAATACATCAGTTACTTTGCTAAATTATCTGGCATGAGCAGCCGTGACGCCAAGCAAGCCACCAGCGAAGTATTGGCTAAACTGCGCATGGATGATATCGCTGATCGCCGTTGCAAAGGTTTTTCTCAAGGGCAACGGATGAAAACCGCATTGGCTCAAGCGATTGTACATAAACCAACCAATATCATTCTTGATGAACCCACTCGCGGTTTGGATGTAATGAGCACGCGGGTACTGCGCGATCTGCTGTTCGATTTAAAACAGCAAGGCCATTGTGTGCTGTTCTCCAGTCACGTAATGCAAGAGGTTGCAGCACTGTGTGACCGAGTCATTGTGATGGCCAACGGCAAAGTAGCCGCTATCGGTAGTCCGCAGGAATTATGCGAACGGACGGGCAAAGATTCACTGGAAGAAGCCTTTATTCAATTGATTGGCACCGATGAGGGGATTGCCGCATGATCAGCAAAGTACTCACCTTACTCCGCAAGGAACTCATTGACGCCAGCCGCGACAAACGTTCGGTGCTGGCCGGCCTCTACTATGCCATCGGCACGCCATTGATCATGTGTGGCTTGTTTATGGTGCTTATCAATCAACTCTCAAGCCCGGATGATTTGCCGATCAAAATCACCAATGCTGCACAAGCCCCCGATTTAGTGCGTTATCTAGGGCAGAAAGGAATTAACAACAGCGACAGCGAAAAAGCAGAGAAAATTCGACTCGAAATCAGCCCCGATTATGCAGCGCAGATGGCTCAAGGCCAAAGTGCTGAAGTGATTATTGTGGCTGACGACTCGGAAGAGAAACTGCAGAAATCGATTCGTCGCTTGCAACGGACTTTGCAAGGTTACTCTTCGGAAATGGGTAGCCTGCGCTTACTGGCGCGCGGGATTGACCCTCGCATCATGCAGCCGCTAAAAGTGGAATTACATGATAAGGCGACCCAAGACTCAAAAGGTGGCATGATCATGGGTATCGCCATTTTCACCATGCTGTATTCGGTGTTTATCTCTGGTATGAACCTAGCCATTGATACCAGTGCCGGCGAGCGAGAACGCAACTCGTTAGGGCTGCTGCTTAGCCATCCTGTCACTACTGGTCAGCTAGTGCTGTCCAAGCTATTCGCTGTAACCGCGTTTGCGATGTTGGGCTTAGTGTTGATTCTGCTTATCAGCCACTTTGCCTACCCGATGGTGCCTTGGCCGGAACTCGGCTTTAGCATCACTATCACTCCCGCCTTTATGGCAACTGTGTTGGTGATTGGTCTGCCAGTGGCGATGATGGCTGCTAGCCTGCAACTGTTTGTGTCCTTTATGGCGAAAACCTTTAAGGAAGCGCAGTCCTATCTAACGATGGTGATGTTTATACCGTTAGCACTGGCAATGAGTGCCAGTTATAATATCGCTCCAGATGTTCTGAGATGGCTGCCGGTGTCAGGTCAACAAGGCGCCTTGATGGAAGTCATTAAGGGTAAGACGCTGCCGCTGCAAGAGTTGTTAGTGTCATCAGGGGCAACGCTGGCAATCACCTTGCTGTTAGCCTTAGCGTTAACTAGGATGTTGCGCAGCGAAAACGTGGTATTTGGCCTATAACTGGCGATAAATTCGCTGAGCTTAACGAGAGTCATATTGACCAAAGTGGAGAGGAACCAATGGCACAACTAAAACAGTATCGAGCATGGGTCACAGCACTATTATTGCTGGCAGCACTCGGGTGCTATTGGCTCGGAGCCAAACAGAGTATGTTGGTTTTTATCATGTTAGGCTGCGGATTAGAGCTGTGGTTTTGGTACCGCCTTATCGGCAAACGCTGACCGTCCCTCAAAATATCTCAATAAAAAATGCCGTAACTATTCGGCATTTTTATTGGGCAACATATTATTTTTCAAAGCGTTGCTGCAATGCTTGCATCACTTTGGGGTGCACAAACTGCTGCACATCACCACCGTGGAGCGCAACCTCTTTGATCAATGTTGAGGAGATAAAGCTGTTCTCTTCCGACGGCGTTAAAAAGACGCTCTCTAAGCCGGGATATAAGCGGCGGTTCATACTGGCTAACTGAAACTCATATTCAAAGTCAGACACAGCACGTAATCCACGCACAAGCACAGTGGCTTGATGCTGCTTGGCAAAGTCCACCAACAGACCACTAAAACCAACAACTTCAACATTATCAAGCTGCTCAGTGACCAAATTTAATAGCTCAACCCGCTGTTCTAAGGTGAATTTCGGCTGTTTGGATGGATTGGCGGCCACAGCAATAATTAGTTTAGGAAACAGTGATGCGGCACGAATGATAAGATCTGTATGGCCGTTGGTGACGGGATCAAATGTCCCCGGATAAACCGCAATATTATGCATAATCACTCTCTTAACATTAAGCGAACAAATCAGCCCAGCGCGAACGCTGATTAACTGACGCCGCTAAAGATTTGCCATAGTATGACACGGTTTAAGGTAGCATCGAAACATAAGCTTAAAGCCATAAAAGCAAAAAGCCCTACCGATTGGCAGGGCTTGAATTCGCAACGCTAAGGCTTATTTTTCGCGGGCATTCACCGCTTTGGCACCGCGTTGCTCAGTCATATAGTAGAGCGAATATTTATGTCCTAGCTTCTGACCACCATCACGAGTCAAAGGCGACCAACCAAAGCTGGCGCGGCTCAATGAGCTACGAGTTGAGAAAACATCAAATGGGATCTGCAGGAATACACCTTTGGTAAAGCTACCTTCACCATATTCTTCAGAGCTAACGTCGGTGAACGTCGCATAGGCACCTAAACGCACACCGTTATCAAACTCGCGATATGCAGTGAAAGTTGCGCCTAAATCCTTAGCCAGATAACGACCAACATCCACTTGGGTATGCAAGTTATACCAAGGCAACTCATAGTAGAAACTGACGTGACCAGTCACGGTTTCATAATCTCTAAAACCGAACAGCTGATTAAAGTCACGCTGCTTCACTGCGTTGAGATCCACACCGAAGGCATAATCTTTACCAAATGGTCGGTAGAGCAATTCGCCGCCAACGCCGCCGTACATATATTCCAAATAGCCAGCATAGACTTGGCTGTACCAGTTACTACCAAAATTGTTAAACCAAGTGGCTTGTAACTCACTGATGCCCACATCTGATTGGGTCAGGTATTCACGAATATAAGTACGCACTCGCGGCAGATTACTTGGAGCATCGTACTTAAACTTATCAAAGTTATTGAAGAGGTTAAGCGCTAAGTTACCACTGACTTCAAGACTGTCGTTAAAGCTATAACGCAATCCACCACGTAAGTTAAATTGGTACAACAGGAAGCCGTCAGGCCCACCCAAGGATTGAGTAAATCCTGGGTTAACGTAGTATCCCCAGCCTGAAGAGGTCGGCCTGTGCCAGACTTCATCTCCGATTGGCGCTTGTGGTGCACGAACATCGGTCAGCTTTGGCGATTCATTAAAATCATGTTCAAAGTTGAGCTTCTCCGCTAACGCTTTACGTGACACGCTAGTTTCTACTACCGGCATGCCACCAGACTCTTCAATAAAGAGGTACTCGCGAGTACCTAAGTCTGTGACGTTATACAAAATGGCCGCAGCGCGGGTATCTGCTTTTTCACGATCGAGATATTTACCCTGAACACCTTCAATAATCACTTGTTGATTATTTTGATAGATCTTACGTGGGTAGAATCCTGCATCTTTACCCAAAGCTTTGGCAACTTTGTCCCATGATTGATCTTCTGGTTGCGTAGCTAATGCTCTCACCGGCGGATCTTTCTTATACAACATGACATCGTTGATCAGATTAGTATGCAGGGTAAAGCCGAAAGACAAGGTATTACCGCGTTCGTAGGATAGCTTCAGATCCAGATAATTTGTCGGCTTTAACACCATACCGACGTTGAATCGAGAGTCCTGAGGTTGATTGTTATTCTGTGGCTCATGCTGATAATCATTACCATCCCATTCCAGCTTGAGCGTCAATGGCTGCCATGGAGTCTGATATTCGACACCAGCAAAAAGCCCGACACGATCACCACGGAAGAAATTGTTGAAACTGACGGTCCCCGTATCATTGATATTATTAGCATATCCAACCCGGTTACACATTCGGTCAGCTACTTGGCACAGCGGGTTTTGAATATCCCCCGCATTACCTAAATAACCCCACGCCATTCCTAAGGTGAAATCAAATGGACCAACCCGTTTAGTTGCACTCAAGTATTCACTTGAAAATAGCCCAGTACCACCAATGTCTTGGAAACCGACAGCAACATCAGGTAGATAGTAACCCTCTTCTAGCAGCCGAAATTTAACATCAAACCCTTTGTCTTTATAAGATTGATCGCCAGATAAAGATTCTGGACCATAGAGACGGTTGGTCACACTAACATAGCGAATCGAGGTGCTCATCCAAGGCAGCGGCTGAAAGTTAACCGCACCAAAAACATAAGGACTGACCCGAGTGTAGTTGATGCTCATATCGCCGTCTGGCGCCATTCGAGCGGTCGGCATCTGCATTAAGCCAATGCCACCGAAGTCGTTACGCGTCGGCGTAACTTGATCATACCATGCGCCCCAAGAGGCGGAACAAGGCAAAAGTAAACCGGTGAGGGTTAACAGCTTAGAAACTTGCATAAATCGTCCAAGGCTCCGGCAAAATTAGGGCAGCAACTGGGCAGAAAAAAGTTGGCGTAACGAATGTTGGAAGGCTTGCAACGACTCACCACCATCCGCCACCGGCACATACAGATAACTGCCTGGCGCGAGATAAGCCAGCTCGGTATTCCAGTAGGCAATACCAACTTTACGCATGCTGGTGTCTGGCGCAATCACCCACACATAACTTAAGTCAGCGCCATCTAAGCGTTTCAGCTCAGCAGAATATTCCGCCACGGTTTTACCCGGTTCAAAGGGCACAGAATAAGGTTTCACTGCGCCAACCACCTGAATGATTGTTGGGCGTGCAGGCACATAAAACTGATCGGCTGGCGCGAGATGGCGATTCTGCTCCGGCTTAAGCTCCAACAATTGCCAATCAAAGGGAAAAACGACCCGACCTGTAGCCTTGAGTTGCTGGACCTGTTGTTGTAACGACAGCTCTAACGCTTCGGCTAATTTCAATTTAGGTAAATCACTTAGCAGTAATAACCGGCGCGCACTTTGATGCAATACTGCCGATTGCCGAATCCATGCAGCCCCCGTGAGATAGGCATCTGTGGAATTTGTTGTGGCTGCAACCACATTGCCGATTCGATCGTCACTGGAAAAGGCTATTGCGGGATCTAGCTTTGCCTCACCAGTTACCGACACTCTGAGCGCTTGAGCGTATGATGAATGCGATGTCAGCAAACCGATTGTTAACGTGAAAACGAGTGAAAGCAGCGGCTTCATGATAAATCTCCGCTAAAAGGCTTCAGTAGTGTGATGCGAAAAACTGGCAAATCTGGCGAAGGCGCTTGCTCTGATTTCCACACTAAACCTCGGTCATCGAGCCAATATTTATTCACCACCTGATAGTGAACTTCTGGAATAGTAAATGTTTCTTCGATTAAGGTAAGTTCTTGGGTGTTGGGTCCCAATTGCACCTGTTCACGCCTTTTAACCACAAATCGACTGTCAAACTTCATTCCAAAGCGATAGCTAGGTAGCAGATCGAGATAACCTGATGCCACAGCACCATCGAGTTGCGTCAAAGGAAGTGTAAGCGGATCAGCGGTTTCAAATGTTAACCCAGCAAGATTTTGCGATAGCCCAGCAGTCTGAATCAAACGCCCATGAGCCGTGATCAGACTTTCTTTTTGAGCTGTTAGCCATTGACGCTGATCTCCTTTGGCATACGCCAATACAATCACCGCCTGCGGCCCGTCACCTAACTGACCATATATGGTCGCATAAGGAATGTTCGCTAAATCTGAGGCTGATATTTCATAACTAGGTGGGTCAGAAATGGCGTCTTTAAACGTCTGATATGCCATTGAACTCTTAGAACCACATCCTGTTAACCCAGCGGCACATATCAGTGCCAATAAGAGCTTTTTGTGCATAGAGGTGTAATCAACTGATAAAAAAGGCCAGCAATGGCTGGCCTTAAATTGAGCAACGAAACTTAGTTAGTACCTGTAGTACCTGTAGTACCTGTAGTACCTGTAGTACCTGTAGTACCTGTAGTACCTGGAGTTTCATCATTGTTGTTGCTATCAACAGCAACAGCAACGCCCGCAGCTGCGGCAACGCCCACAGCAACCATACCAGTAACACCTAAACCACCGAAGCCAGCAGCACCAGCGCTACCAGCAGCAGCACCACCAGCAGCAGGTGCTGGAGTAACTGGATCAGCGGCCATTGCAGAACCCGCGAACAATAATGATGCGGTCAACATCGCAATTGCACTTTTTTTCATAGTAAACTCCTTGTAGATATATATAAAAGTTGTGCAAACGAATTAAGTGAAACCGCGAAACGGGTACTGACACTATTCGTTACAGCAAAAACTGTTGTAAATGTAATCTGATCACATTACAAGGTCAAGTACTTGATCTTCCATACGGCTGTCAATACTTCAATAGTCGCCCGAGTAATTCACTGATAACAGAGCAGTTAATTTCATTGAGGTGAAAAATCAACCATTATTTTATCAAACAACAGACAAACATTTTCAACGCTAATTTTCTCCATTAAATGCTCGCCTTTGGCACGTTTGCCCCAAGGAATATCTTGGTCGGGAAACTGCTCCGCAATCACTTGCTCATAAACGCTGGCGACATAATCGCGATAGAGATAAGGGCCGGTGCGACCGGGATTAGAATGGGCGTATAAACCTATGACAGGAGTGCCCTGAGTGACAGCCATATGCGCAGGGCCGGTGTCTGGCGCCAGCACAATCGTGGCCCGTTTTAGCACTGCCAGCAGCTGCACCAAGGAGGTTTGCCCGACCAGATTGGTCAACTCAGATTGGCTATGTTTGATGATATTGGCCGCTAAATCTTTTTCTAATTGCGCAGGGCCTCCGCACAAATACACTTTAAAGCCTTTGGCCACCGCATAATCTGCAACCGCAGCATAGCGCTCCGGCAACCAATTGCGTTCCGCTTTACTGGCGGCAGCGCATATCACCAAGGCTTTTTCATCACTCGGCAGTTGTTGCTCGGCAAACGCCATATCTGATTCTGGGATGGGAATATGCCACTGCGGCGTTAAATCCGTCACACCGATTTTTTCGGCAAACCCCATAAAACCTTCTAACACATGTGGTGTTGCGAGCGGCTTGACCCGTTCATTGGTTACTAGCCATTGTCCTTCTTTAGCGCGAGCGCGGTCAAAACCAATCCGCACCTTAGCCTTAATCATCCATGAAGCAATCGTCGCTCGAGCAGCGACTTGCATATGCAGCAGCACATCAAATTTACGCCCACCAAGTTTACGTTTCAGATCGCCGTAGCTCTTCCAGCCCAAAGATTTATCGAAGATGACAAAATCTACTCCCGGCAGATGCTTCAGCAGTTGATATTCCACCTTACCAATCACCCAAGTGATCGGCAGCTGCGGATATTGCCGCTGAATGGCCTGCACCATAGCAACTGCATGGCAAACATCACCAATCGCAGACAGACGCAGAATACAGAGAGATTTCATTTGGCTTGGGTCAAAACGCATCGGATTTATCAAGGCTTATTAAGTGCAAGGCTCAGATCTTAATGTAGAATGGCGTTAGGTGCTAACGCTTTAGATACTCATTAAGATGCAGTTAAAAAAAACCGCCTACGGCCAAATCGCTTTTTGTCATGACACCCCCGCTGACATCAGCCCCGAATGGTTTACCGAAACCTTCTGGCGCCAGCAAAACGCGGTGGTAGGCAGCTCCAGTGGCCGCAATATCACTTGGTTTGTTGCGCACGATAGTGAACGTTGGGCACTGCGCCATTACTGGCGTGGCGGGTTAATTGCCAAACTGATCAAAGACGCTTATCCGTTTTCTAGTTACGAAAGCACACGCGCCTTTGCCGAGTTGCAACTGCTCGAACAGCTGTATGATGAAGGCTTTGCCGTACCTAAACCTATCGCCGCACAAGTGGTGCGCAGTGGGTTTGTGTATCGGGCTGATATTCTTACGAAACTTTTGCCGAATGCGCTGGACTTGGTGGGCTTGCTAGCAGAACGCGCATTAACCGATGCTGAGTGGCAAGCGCTGGGACAACTGATCGCCAAGTTCCACCAGCGTGGTGTATACCATGCGGATCTCAATGCGAAAAACATTCTGTTAAGCAATGGCCAGTTTTACCTGATTGATTTTGACCGCGGTGAACTGCGCGATGCCACGCCCGACTGGCAACGCAGCAACATGGAACGGTTACTGCGATCGTTTAGAAAAGAACATGGCAAACAGCCAACACTGGCGTTTGATGAACATTGTTGGCAGCATTTAGTTGCTGGCTACCAACAAACTAATCCGATTGGGCTTGAGAATATCTAATACCGAGCGGAATAAACTGCGCACGTTAGCTTTCACCTGCGAGTGCGCTACTCGTGCGTAATCTGATTCAGCAGCGGCGCAGCCACCGCAAATTGCCGAGCGAGCGTACCGCGATTAATCTCGACTACTTTTAAGCCCGCTTGGCCTGCGGCGGATTTTTGTTCAGCATCACTCAACAAATTTATCGCAGCGCGAGCCATTGCTTCGCCATCCGCCACAATCTGCATTGCGCCCGCTTCTTGCAAAATGGTGCTGATCTCTAAAAAGTCACGATAGTTTGGCCCTTGCAGAATTGGTAATCCTAATGCTGCGGGTTCCAGCGGATTATGGCCGCCCATCACAATCAGCGAGCCACCAACGAAGGCTAAATCACCACACGCATACCAACCGAGCATTTCGCCCATGGTGTCGCCGAGTAACACTTGCGTTGTTTTGATGACCGGTTGCTGCGCACTGCGACGCACGCATTCGAAACCAGCGTCATTAATTGCGCTGGCGGAATTATCAAATTGCTCCGGATGGCGCGGCACCATAATGAGCAACGCATCAGGCCAGCGCTGCAAAATCTGCTGATGACACTCAAGCACCGCAGCAAACTCGCCGGGATGCACACTGCCTGCGACCCACACCGCCGAACGTTGCCAGTGCTGTTTTAACGCTTGATATGGCGCTAGTTGTGCGGCATCAAGGGTTAAATCGAACTTCAAACTGCCACAGATATGCACCCGCGGTTGTGGTACACCGAGGGATATAAAACGCTGCGCTTCTTCAGGAGTTTGCACCGCGATTAAATCGAGTTGCTTAAGCATCGGGCCGCTCAGCTTAGACCATTTTTCATAGCCAAGTGCCGATTTGGCGGACAAGCGCGCGTTAGCCAGCATGATGTTGGCGCCTCGCTGTTTGCTGTAATGCAGTAGATTTGGCCACAGCTCAGTTTCCATCACAATCAGCAACTTAGGCTGGATTTGGCGCAAAAAACGTTTGATACACAGCGGCAGATCAAACGGCAGATAACAGTGCTGCACGCTGTCGCCAAAGGCTTTGGTGACCAGCTTTGAGCCGGTAGGGCTAGTGGTGGTCACCGTGATAGACAGCTGCGGATACTGCTGTTTTATCTTTTTGATGAACGGAATGGCGGCTTGAGTTTCGCCCATTGATACGCTGTGGATCAATACATCGCTGCGCTGCAATCGCGTCAAACCAAATCGCTCCGCCCAACGGCCGCGATAATCCGCGCTTTTGATCGCACGAATCGTTAAATAAATCAGCAATATTGGCGTAAGCAGGTACAATAAAAACGAGTAGCAAATGCGGTTCATGCGCGTTATCAATCAGGTTCACCACCAAAGCGGTAATGGTAACATAGACGCGCGCACCACATAAGCAAGGCCCTATTGATTCAAGGATTGCCATGAAAACCCGCGACCGTATCATTCAAGCGAGTATCCAGCTCTTTAACGAACACGGTGAACGCAGTACCACCACCAATCATATTGCCGCCCACTTGGGTATGAGCCCCGGCAACCTTTATTACCATTTTCGTAATAAAGAGGACATCATCCTCAGCATTTTCCAGCAATATGAGCAGCACTTAGAATCGGCGTTTCAGCCCTATCACGATGAACCGCTGAACTTAGAGTTGCTAATCAAATACTTTGATGCGGTATTTTACGCGCTGTGGCAATTCCGCTTTATTTACGCCAACTTAGCCGACATTTTAAGCCGGGATGAACAACTAAAAGCACGCTATCTCAAGGTACAGACCCAGCTACAAAACCATGTTTGCGCGCTATTGACTCAGCTGTGTAACGATGGCTTTTTGAAAATTGAATCGGCCCATATTCCTGCACTGGCGGATACGGTAAAGATGATTGTCAGTTTTTGGATCAGCTATCAACTCACCCAAACCACCATGAAAAGCATCACCAAAAGTGCCATTTATGATGGGGTACTTCGACTTTTGATGCTGTTTCGCGCCTATGCGACTCAAAACTCATTCGAGACGATTGACCGTATCGAACAACACTATCTTAGCCTTGCTCAAAGCAACTAATTCACCAAAGTACCTTACCGCAAGCTGACAGCATCAGATTAGATTTTTTTATGAAATTCGCCGTAACGCACTAATCTTGCTAATAGCGCTACGGAGAGGCTAAAAATCGCTGTGGCGGCGGTTTAATTGGGGTTAAAATGCCGCCAATTCCACAAGTCAGCATTATCAAAAAGGGAGACTGAACGTGGCATCTTCTGCATTCTACCAACAGATCCAACAACAACTCGAACAAACCAAAGCGGACGGTCTTTATAAAAGCGAACGCGTTATCGTATCGCCACAACAAACCGCCATTACCGTAAACGACGAAGAAGTGATTAACTTCTGCGCCAACAACTATCTAGGGTTAGCTAACCATCCAGCGCTGATTGAAGCGGCTAAACAAGGGCTTGATGATCATGGCTTTGGCATGGCATCAGTGCGCTTTATTTGCGGCACTCAAGATATTCACAAACAGCTGGAAGCTAAGCTGTCTGCCTTTTTAGGTACCGAAGACACTATCCTGTACTCATCATGCTTTGACGCTAACGGCGGTTTATTTGAAACACTGCTGAGCGCTGAAGACGCGATTATCTCTGACGCATTGAACCACGCTTCCATCATCGACGGCGTACGTTTATGTAAAGCCAAACGCTTCCGCTACGCCAACAACGATATGGCCGATTTAGAGCAACAACTGATTGCCGCCAAAGATGCTGGCGCGCGCCATATTTTGATTGCCACTGACGGTGTGTTCTCAATGGACGGCGTGATTGCCAACCTCAAAGGTGTGTGCGATTTGGCTGATAAATACGGCGCACTGGTGATGGTGGATGACTCTCACGCGGTGGGTTTTGTTGGCGACAAAGGCCGTGGCACTCACGAATATTGTGACGTGATGGATCGCGTAGACATCATCACCGGCACACTCGGCAAAGCCCTTGGTGGCGCGTCTGGCGGCTACACTTCTGGTAAAAAAGAGGTGATCGACTGGCTGCGTCAACGCTCACGTCCTTACTTATTTTCTAACTCGTTGGCGCCAGCAATCGTATCGGCCTCAATCAAGGTGTTAGAACTGCTAGAAGACGGCGCAGCACTGCGTAACCAACTGCGTGAAAACGCGAAATATTTCCGTGAGCAGATGTCCGCCGCAGGCTTTAACTTAGCCGGTGCGGATCACGCTATCGTGCCGGTGATGATTGGCGATGCCAAACTAGCGGGCGATTTTGCTAACAAACTGCTCGAAGAAAACATCTACGTGATTGGCTTCTCGTTCCCGGTTGTACCACAAGGCCAAGCACGTATCCGTACCCAAATGTCGGCCGCGCACACTAAAGTGCAGCTGGACCGCGCCATTGCCGCCTTTACCCGTATCGGTAAAGAGATGGGCATTATCTAAGGCGAGCATTGAGAGTCATCATGAAAGCATTAAGCAAATTAAAGCCTGAACAAGGCATCTGGATGGTCGATGTTGAAAAGCCGGAAATGGGCCCGAACGACCTGCTGATCAAAATTCGCAAAACCGCCATTTGTGGCACCGATGTGCATATCTACAACTGGGACGAATGGTCACAAAACACCATTCCAGTACCTATGGTGGTTGGCCATGAATATGTCGGTGAAGTAGTCGGCGTGGGTAGCGAAGTTCGTGGTTTTAACATTGGCGATCGCGTTTCTGGTGAAGGCCACATCACTTGCGGCCACTGCCGTAACTGTCGCGCGGGTCGAACCCATTTGTGCCGCAACACCTTTGGTGTGGGGGTAAACCGCGAAGGTTGTTTTGCCGAATATCTGGTGATTCCAGCGTTCAACGCCTTCCGTATTCCAGATGACATCAGCGACGATTTAGCCTCTATCTTCGATCCATTCGGTAACGCAGTGCACACTGCGCTGTCGTTTGATCTAGTTGGCGAAGATGTGTTGATCACCGGCGCTGGCCCTATCGGCATTATGGCGGTGGCGATCTGTAAACACGTGGGCGCACGCCACGTGGTGATCACCGACGTGAACGAATACCGCTTAGATCTGGCGCGCAAAATGGGCGCGACCCGCGCGGTTAACGTCAGCAAAGACAACCTCAAAGACGTCATGAAAGAGCTGAAGATGACCGAAGGCTTTGACGTGGGCTTAGAGATGTCTGGTGTACCCTCTGCGTTCCACGCCATGCTGGACACCATGAACCATGGCGGCAAAATCGCCATGCTGGGGATTCCTGGCGGCCAAATGGCAATTGATTGGAGCAAGGTGATCTTTAAAGGCTTGGTCATCAAAGGTATTTACGGCCGTGAGATGTTTGAAACTTGGTACAAGATGGCCAGTTTGATCCAATCTGGCTTAGATATTTCACCCATTATCACCCACCACTTTGCGATTGATGACTTCCAAGCCGGCTTTGATGCCATGCGTTCTGGTCAATCAGGCAAGGTGATATTGAACTGGGAATAACCATCCCTATCAGACACACGTCTTTGCATCACCGCTTTGGGCACTGTACTCACGCAGTGCCCTCAGGCAAAATGTGATCAGTATCAACAACGACACCAACATATTGCTAGGATAACTGCTGGTAAGCATAAGGTTGTTAGGTGTGATTATTTTATCGGGCGAGACTATGTCGACTTACAAGATCTTAAATATTGCTGAGCTGAAACAACGTATGCAACAGGGTGAACGGTTGCAAATTATCGACATTCGCGATTCTGGCAGCTTCGAACAAGCGCATATTGCCGGTGCTCAGCGGGTTGGCAATGACAACATCAGCCAATTTATGGCGCAAGCCGATCTTGATGCGCCACTGGTGGTGGTGTGTTATCACGGTATTAGCAGCCAGAGCGCCGCAGAGTATCTGCATCAACACGGTTTTGAAGACGTTTACAGTCTTGCCGGTGGCTACACCGCTTGGGCAGCGGCGAATGCTTGAGATTGGTCGACTACCATCCCAACGTGCCGCAATGGCACTGACCGATTATCTGAAAAGCCAAGGCATATCAACGCACATTGAGCACGCCGCCCAGGGCGTTATTATCTATGTCCTCAATGAGCGCGATGCTGCGCAAGCTAAACGCGAATTCAATAACTTTATCCATAACCCGATGGATGGCAAATATCTGCAAGCCTCATGGGAAGTGGGCGATAGTAAAACTCAGCTCGATTACGGCGCGCCGGGATTACAGTTGCTCAGCCAACTGATCACAGGTGCAGGGCCAGTTACGCTGATTACCTTAATGGCATGCGTGGCAATTTATATTGTCATGCTGTTTGTGCCTGAGACTATCTTCAATGCGCTGTCGTTTTTCGGTGCCAGCAGCGACAGCCATTGGCAAATTTGGCGCCTATTCACTCCAAGTTTGCTGCATTTTTCGCTGCTGCATATCGCCTTTAATATGCTGTGGTGGTGGTACCTTGGTGGCCGCATAGAAAACGCCCTCGGCAGCGGTCGCTTATTACTGCTGCTCATTGTCGCCGGCACGCTACCGAATATGGTGCAATTTTTCTTTAGTGGTCCCGATTTTGGCGGGCTCTCAGGTGTGGTCTACGGCTTGATTGGCTACAGCTGGGTGATGAGCCAATGGGCGCCGCAACGCGGTTTAGTGCTGCAACCATCACTGATGGGCTTTATGTTGCTCTCCCTCGTGCTCGGTTTTAGTGGCGCGATGGGCGATAACATTGCCAACAGCGCCCACTTAGCGGGATTACTCGCCGGTTTGCTGCAAGGTTGGCTCGACAGTCGCCGCAAAAGTTAATCTCCCACGCTCTGTTCACAATGTTGAAACGATTCGCAACAGTTTTGCCGTAGTGATGCTTAGCGTCGCACGGCACAATGAGGCTCGATCAATAAGAATAACGCCTGAAAGTTGCTATGAAATCCTACGCTTACCTATTTGCACCACTACTCACATTGGCAGTCGCAGGTTGTGCCAGCAGCACCGACAAACCAACGCCCGAGAAACCGCTCTATACAGAGCTCACGAAAGAGTCCGGCGGCGATATGCCCGCCACTCAAAAAGAATTATTGTTCAAACACGCAGAATTGCATTGGCAGGTATTTCCTGAAACCCAAACCATTGCAGGCCATGCGGTATTACGTTTTGCCGCTAAAGCGCCGCTTGAACAAATCTCGGTGGATCTAGACCGCGAATTATCAATCAGCCGCATCGACATTGATGGCAAACCGCTAGCAGCAGAGCAATGGAGCAATCCTGAAGGCCGCGTGTTTATCACCCTGCCACAAACGGTAGTTCAGGGTGCGGAATTTACGGTTGCAATTGATTACGCTGGTAAACCTCATCAAGCCAAACATGCGCCGTGGGACGGTGGTTTTGTGTGGAGCAAAACTCAAGATGGCCAACCGTGGATTGCTACTGCCGTGCAAGGCGAAGGCTGCGATCTGTTCTGGCCGTGCATCGACCAACCGATGGGCGAGCCGTTAGTCGCCGATCTATTTATCAAAGTACCGGCACCGCTGGTCGCGCCATCCAATGGCAAATTGATTGATGTAATCGAACAAGATGGTTGGAATACCTATCATTGGCAAGTTCAGCAACCTAATACCTATGCCGTCGCACTCAATATCGGCCCGTACGAAGAGTTGCAAGCGGATTACCACAGTAAATACGGTCATCAATATTCGATGCAATATTGGTATCTGAAAGGCGATAAACAAGATGCTAGTGTGCTGTTTCAAGAATTTCCCAAACAGTTGGAATTTTTTGAGCGTTACATCGGCCCTTACCCGTTTTGGCAAGACAAAATGGGCGTTGTGAATACACCGCATCTGGGCATGGAGCATCAAACTATCAACGCCTATGGTAACCATTACGCCAAAGGCGTGTTTGGTTACGACAGCTTGCTGCAACACGAACTGGCCCACGAGTGGTTTGGTAATCAGCTGACCAATGAAAACTGGGACGATTTCTGGCTGCATGAAAGTTTTGCCACTTATATGCAACCACTTTATGCCGAGTATCTGCACGGCAAAATGGCCTATGACGCACAGCTTTACGGGCTACGTGCCAAAGTCACCAACAAAGCGCCAATGGTATCGGGTAAGTCAAAAACCGAAGAAGGCGTTTACGATGAAAAACGCGGCCCGGGGCAAGACATCTACAATAAAGGCGCACTGATGCTACACACGCTGCGCAACTATCTCGGTGATGACAAATTCTTCCGTGCGGTGCGCGAGTTGGTGTATGGCACACAGGATCCGCAATCGGGCAACTTCAAGCCGATTTACAGCAACACTAAAACCTTTATTGCTATCGTCAATCGCATCAGCGGTGAAGATATGACAGGCTTCTTTAACACCTATCTGTACCAAGCCAAGTTGCCACAGCTAGTGAGTCAACGAGAAGGTGGTGTACTGAAAATACGTTGGCAGCAAACCACTGGCGAATTGACGCTACCAGTTGAAGTGTTGGTTGACGGTAAGCTGTTCACGGTATCAATGCCTCACGGGCAAGGAGAGTTGGTCATTGGTGATGCCGATAGGATTCAACTTGACCCACAGCAAAAGCTGTTAAAAGACGAACCTTACTTTGCGCAATACCAAGCATGGATAAAGGCGCAAAAAGCGAAGGCAAAACCTTAACAGCCATATGAGAGGCAAAAATAAAATGCCGCAAACGCTTCAGAATTTGCGGCATTTTTAACAGCCAATATTTGCTGAACTTAAGCGAGTTCCAGTACCTTCGCCACCAGCTTTTCAATGCTGTTATGCACTTCGACAATATTGCCGGCCAGCATGTAAGCGGGAGTACTCACCACTTTGTGCTCAAGGTCAACCACAACATCATCCACCTTGGCAGATTGATGCTCGCCGCCCATGGCGTTAAAAGCCGCCGCAGTGTCTGCGTCAGTACCGATAGTCCCTTTCACACCTGCACCATAGAGCAATGGCATCATCATCGGCGAGATACAGATAAAGCCGACGACTTTCTTCGCGGCAATAAACTGGCCAATAAACTCCGCCACTAATGGTGACAGCTGGGCATCGGCTCCCTTGATGGCAAAGTCACACAGATTTTTCGCGGCACCAAAACCGCCAGGGATCACTAAACCATCAAATTCGTTCACGTCTAACTCTGTGGTGGCTTTTATCTCTCCGCGGGCAATCCGGGCTGATTCCACCAGCACATTACGGCTTTCGTTCGCTTCTTGTCCGGCGGCATGATTTATCACGTGCATTTGTGCGATATCCGGTGCAACGCATTGATAACTCGCCCCCGCTTTAGCAATCGCCAACAGGCTCAATACCGCCTCATGGATCTCGCTACCATCGAATACGCCACAGCCACTCAGCAGCACAGCTATTTTCTTCATTAAAAAATCCTTCTTATGTCATTTGGGTTTAACCAATATGTTACAAAACTGTTGATCTGCTCAAAAATCATGCTAACTTATTCCACCTGTTCCAGCGAGAGATTGTTCGATATCTCTCCGCCGTAAATCTGGAAATGGAATTTTAGAAATCCACAGATAGGAATTTTTAAGCAAAGTAAAGCACAACTCACAAAAAAAATTAAAAATATTCAAAAACAGTAAGTTAGCTACAGGGATGATTTAGCATTTCTCCTTTTTTCCACGCTGTTAATTTTTTCACTCACAGACTTATCCACAGGCTGGGAGGATTTTGTCGTGGCTCAAATTTCGCTTCTATGGCATTCTTTAACGCTAATTCAAATAGCTAAAAAACGATTGCAACACTATGCCAAAAATCGCTGACAACCCACTGATCCTTGTTGATGGATCGTCTTACCTTTATCGCGCCTATTATGCACCGCCACATCTTACCAACTCAAAAGGTGAAGCCACCGGTGCCGTGTATGGGGTTGTCAACATGCTGCGCAGCCTACTGTCTCGCTATACTCCCACCCAGATGGCCGTAGTATTTGATGCCAAAGGGCCGACCTTTCGCAATGAGATGTACGCCGACTACAAGGCGCACCGTCCACCAATGCCTGATGATTTACGCAGCCAAATTGAGCCTCTACATCAAATCATCAAGGCACTAGGTCTGCCGCTTTTGTGTGTTTCTGGTGTGGAAGCCGATGATGTGATCGGCACTCTCGCCAGCCAGGCCAGTAAAGATGGCCGAGCGATTTTGATCAGCACTGGCGATAAAGATATGGCGCAGTTGGTGGATGACAACGTCACCTTAATCAACACCATGACCGATACCATCATGGGCCCCGAAGAGGTTGCCACCAAGTTTGGGGTTGGGCCGGAGTTGATCATCGACCTGTTAGCGATGATGGGTGATAAAGCGGATAACATTCCTGGTTTGCCCGGCGTAGGCGAGAAAACTGCACTGGCGATGCTTACCGGTCTTGGTGGCGTCAGTAAGTTATTAGCCACCCCTGATGATGTAGTTGCAATTGGTTTTCGAGGTGCCAAGACCATGCCGCAGAAAATTCGCGAGAACGCTGAGATGCTCAAGCTGTCCTACGAGCTAGCTACCATCAAAACTGACTGCGAATTAGATATCAAATGGGATGAACTCAATATTCAACATCCCAATCGCGATGAACTGATCAAACTCTATGGCGAAATGGAGTTCAAACGTTGGCTCGGCGAAGTGCTCGATAACAAAGCACCACAAAACGCTCACAACGAAGCCGCCAGCGCCGAAGATGTGGCAGAAACCGCCGCGGTGGAAATCGCCTATGACACCATTCTCACCCACGAGCAGTTCGATAGCTGGCTCGAGCAACTGAGCAAGGCGGATGAATTCGCCGTGGATACCGAAACCACCAGCCTTAACTACATGGATGCAGAGCTCGTCGGTTTATCTTTCTCTATCGAGCAAGGCAAAGCGGCATATCTGCCGTTAATGCACGATTATGCAGGCGCACCAGCCCAGCTCAATAAGGCCGAAGTCCTCGCCAAATTAAAACCAATTTTGGAAAACCCTGCAATTGGCAAAATTGGCCAAAACCTTAAATATGACATCAGTATTCTGGCCAACGCTGGCATCAGCCTGCAAGGCGTGCGCTTTGACACCATGCTCGAATCCTACGTGTTCAACTCTGTCGCTTCACGTCACGACATGGACGGCATGGCGCTGAAATATCTCGGCCATAAATGCGTCAGCTTTGAAGATATTGCCGGTAAGGGCGCGAAGCAAAAAACCTTTAACCAGATTGAGTTAGAAACGGCAGCGCACTATGCCGCTGAAGATGCTGATATCACCCTGCGTTTGCACCAACACCTGTGGCCACGTTTGAGCAAAGAAAGTGGCCTGCCAAGTGTGTTTACAGACATCGAGCTACCGCTGATCACTATCTTGTCGAAAATGGAACGCAACGGCGTACTGATCGACAGCATGTTGCTGGGGCAGCAAAGCGAAGAGCTGGCACGTAAGATTGACGAGCTCGAACAAAAAGCCTATGAAATCGCCGGCGAAGAGTTCAACTTGGGCTCCACAAAACAGCTGCAACAGCTGTTCTTTGAAAAGCTCAAGTATCCGATCATCAAAAAAACGCCAAAAGGTGCGCCATCAACTGCGGAAGAAGTGTTAGTCGAACTGTCGCTCGACTATCCGCTGCCCAAAGTGATTTTGGAGCACCGCAGCCTGACCAAACTAAAAAGTACCTACACCGACAAACTGCCGATGATGGTCAACGGCAAAACTGGCCGAGTACATACCAGTTATCACCAAGCCAATGCTGCAACCGGTCGTTTGTCATCGAGCGACCCAAACCTGCAAAACATTCCGATCCGCACCGAAGAAGGCCGCAAGATCCGCCAAGCCTTTATTGCGCCAACGGGTCGCAAAGTGTTGGCAGCCGACTACTCACAAATTGAGTTACGGATCATGGCGCATCTGTCGGGCGATGAAGGCCTGTTAACCGCATTTGCCGAAGGCAAAGATATTCACCGCGCCACCGCCGCCGAAGTGTTTGATGTGGCGTTTGAAACGGTTACCTCTGAACAACGCCGTCGTGCCAAGGCGGTTAACTTTGGTTTGATTTACGGTATGTCGGCCTTTGGTTTAGCCCGCCAGTTGGATATTCCGCGCAGCGAAGCCCAAAGTTATATCGATACCTACTTTAAACGTTACCCTGGCGTGATGCGCTACATGGAAGAAACCCGCGCCTTGGCCGCTGAACAAGGTTATGTATCGACACTATTTGGCCGCCGTTTGTATCTGCCGGAGATCAAAGACCGCAACGCCATGCGCCGCCAAGCCGCTGAACGGGCCGCGATTAACGCCCCAATGCAAGGCACGGCCGCCGACATCATCAAGAAAGCGATGATTGCGGTGGATAAATGGATTAGTAGCGAGCAACGTGATGACATCACCATGGTGATGCAGGTACACGATGAATTGGTGTTTGAAGTGGACGAGCAAAATGCCGAAGTATTGACAGCCAAAATCTGCCAATTGATGGCCGAGGCAGCTGATCTTAAAGTGCCGTTGCTGGCAGAAGCAGGCATTGGTGACAGCTGGGAACAAGCCCACTAGCTACTCTTAGCGGATTTCTGCAGAAAACATCTGTTCTCAAAAAAGCCATCAATTGATGGCTTTTTTATTTTTATTCAATCAATTAGCAATAAATTATCGTTGGTGACGAAGGAACAATGCCGTGGCGATTGTGATCAACCACGAGATTATTAACACCAAAAACAAAAAACTGTTTTCAAAATACGAATAAATGCAGTATTATTCTTGACGTAGGGTACAGAGGTTAAGATGTTCTATCTTTCAGACCTTTATTTCACTTTTAGTGATCAGCCAAATAATGGCGCCCCGGCCTCCACACACGGCCGGGGCTTTTTTTTGCCTAGAGATTAGAGTAATTACTTTAATTTGGTAAAAAGATGCGCTATTCTGCAACAGAACCATCAAATCACAGCTTTGATGGTTCTTGAGTCTTGTTGGATTTTAGCTTCTCCCCAAAAGGGGCTAAATGAATTTACGCCGAGCACATCTCATGTACTCGGCTTTTTTTTGCGCGGTAAAAAGAGGGTTATTCTGCAGGGGTATCGGTGAGTTCTGTGGCTTCAGCCTGAGTACCCGTGAACCATTCGGTTAAGATACTTAACACTTTTGGCTTGCCAGTACCTTTTAATGACGAGAAGCCTTCCACCCGCACGGCATCACCAAAGTTTGCTAATGCCTTGCGTACATCATTAACGGTTTTCATCCGAGCACTTTGGGTCAGTTTGTCGGATTTAGTCAGCAAGACTAACACCGGCAGCTGGCTTTCCACTGACCATTGCACCATCTGCATATCCAAATCCTTAAGGGGATGGCGAATATCCATCAGCACCACCACCCCTTGGAGGCATTCGCGATGTTGCAGATATTCACCCAATGCCTGTTGCCATTTCTTTTTCATGGCCAACGGCACTTGCGCAAAACCATATCCAGGAAGATCCACCAAACGGCAACCTGCTGCAGTTTCAAACACGTTGATCAACTGAGTCCGCCCAGGGGTTTTACTGGTGCGCGCTAAGTTTTTCTGCTCAGTCAGCGCATTTAATGCACTCGATTTACCTGCATTAGAACGGCCGGCAAAGGCGATTTCAATTCCGTCGTTGCCGGGAAGATTTTGTTCGAGGTGCTCAATATCCGGCGCACTGATCACAAAGTGTGTCTTGCGAAAATCGATGCTAGCGTCAGTCAAGTGAGTGTCTCCATTGCCTATATTTACCGCGGGTAAAATGCGTTGCGGTCAAATTTGTGTAAAAATGCGCTTATTAGCCCGTCATTCTAACATGCCTGACTCGCAACACCGAAAATCATCATGATCAAATTCTGCTTAACTCGTGCATTACCATTACTTTGGTTGAGTTTTTCCGCTTACGCCACTAACTCACTTGAATCTGACATCGCCAAAGGCAAGCAAAAGGCGGCAATTTGTGCCGGTTGCCATGGTGAGCGAGGCATCAGCCCAATAGCCCAATATCCCAACCTTGCCGGGCAATCAAGCCGCTACCTCAGCAAACAGTTACAAGATTTTCAGCAAGGTGCTGCTGGTCGCTCAGATCCGATGATGGATGCTTTTGCAGCACAACTATCCGCGGATGATATACAACATCTCGCGCTGTATTACGCCAGCTTACCCAACAAGGCTGCCGCAACAGACTCTAGTGACAGTGCTGGCCGCGCACTTTATATCGGCGGTGATATGTCACGTGATATTGCGGCTTGCTCAGCCTGTCACGGTGTCAATGCGCAAGGGCTCGCTGCAGCCGGCTTTCCTGCTCTCGCTGGGCAAAATGAAGCATACATCAAAGCACAACTGGAGAAGTTCAAAACTGCTGAGCGCCATAATGACCTAAACGGCATGATGGTCGATATTAGCCGTAAACTGAACGACAAAGAGATCACCGCATTAGCCGCCTTTTTGGCTGGGCTATAGACCAATTTTGCAGTTTACGTTCACGTCAACCAATTATTGGTTGACATGGATAATACAATAACGTTTAATAGCGTCAGTTTTTGATTCCCTGTCAGTAAAATAATAATTTAACATTGGGGAATCACAACAGCTTGCAGAGCCATTTGGGGGGCTCTCAGCTTACAGGGGATGCGGCAATCACCCCTGTGATCAAGGCAGGAAACCTTGATTGAGAAAGGTCGGGATGACCACAAACGACATAGCTTGGAATGCGCCAAATAAAAATAGGGAGAGGACCGGGAAAGTCCGTTGCTAAGCTTGGATAGCGACTAGCAGAATCTGACACAAAGTGTCATCATCAAGCGGCAGCTCGTCTGCCGCTTTTTTATTGCCTGATTTTCAGTTTTTGGTTGAGATATGAAGTAGATGCATCATTGCCCGCTTTGTAAACACACTGCCACACAGTTACTCCTTCAAGATAAAAAACGCAGTTTTTATTGCTGCGAAGTGTGCGGTTTAGTCTTCGCAGACCCTAACAGCCACCTGCTACCCAGTGTAGAGCGACAACGTTATGGACGGACCCAACGTTCAGGTAAGCAACGACAACTCGACGGGTTTATTGCGTCATTGATGCACCAGTTAGGCGAACTTGGCCAAAGTAACCTTAACGGGCTTAATTTTGGACGCGTGTTATCAGAGAGCGCTTTCACCGTAGTGGATACGGCAGGTTATCAATTACAACAATATGACCCTTTCTTTGCGGCACAACATGCGCTGTTGCAACAGCAATATGACTTTATTTGCAGTTACCGTGTATTTGAGCACTTTCGCGAGCCAGCGAAAGAATGGCGTCTCATCAGCGCTTGCTTAAAACCCAATGGTTGGCTGACAATTTCGACCCCATTGCTACGCTCACTGCCCGCGTTTGCAAAGTGGCATCTCAAGAACAATCCGACCCATGTGAGTTTTTATCAACCTAAAACCTTTGCCTATTTAGCCCAACAGTACGGATTCACGCTTTTATTTGCCGATGGCGACTTTGTATTGATGCAAAAAGCAGCGTAATTTGCTATAAATCGCGCCCCGGTTGCAAAGCTGCAGTAAAATACAGATGAAGGCGCTTGCACCCTGTTAGCTAATTCATCAAAGAGATCCATATGACCAGAATTAAAAAGTCGCGCAACGTTAATGAAAATGGCGCAAAGCGTGCACCAAGAACCAAGAAAGATGACCGTAAAGTTGCCCGTAAAAAGCAAGATTCAGGCAATAAATCCGGAAGCCGCCAAACGGTCGGCACAACCGGCTCTGCTGGCGGTCAGCAGAATGCCAAGAAAGACCCGCGTTTAGGTAGCAAAAAACCTGTAGCGTTGAATTTGCCTGCACAACAAGCCCCAATTGCCACAGTAAAACCGGTGAAAAAACCTGTGTTGACTGACGAACAAAAATTGATGCAGCTTGAAGATGATCCACGGCTGAATTCACTGTTAGATCAGCTAGAGGAAGGTAAAGACCTCTCTAGCACAGATCAGCAATGGCTCGACAAGCAATTGAATGAAATCGAGCGCTTGATGAAAAAACTGGGGATTGATGATCTATCAGAGACCGAAGCCGCTGATGATGAAGATGATCTGCTGGCAAAATTTGAATCTGGTGCTGATTTGCTGAAACAATACCAACAGGATGATGAATAACTAAGGAGCCGCTGTGCCGATTGCGATAGTTGTTATTGGTTTATTAATCGTGGTGGGGCTAACCACATATGCCACTATGTTGTTAGTTCGTCTGCAAAAGCAGAAAAAAGCCCGTGAAGCCGCTATCAGTGCACAGCAGCACGCCATCAAAGAGCGCCAGCAGAAAATATTGGGCGATATTCGCTATATCGCCCAAGCGATGATTGAAGACCGTTGTGAAATCTCCGAAGGGGTATTACGTATCGCCAAGCTGTTTGAAGCGTTGGCCCTCACCGAGCGTGTCGTAGACGATTTCCCCGCCACTTATCAACACTATGAGTTAATTAAAACTCACCCTATTCTTGAGCAGCGCGCAGCATTACCCAAACAAGAGCGCATGCGCCTTGATTTAGACCGCATGAAATCAGAGTCGCATCTGCAACAAGCAATTCTTAGTGAAGCGAAAACCTTAGCAAGCTTTGAGCTCAAACCGACCCATTAATCTGCAACCGAGGTTATTGCCTAAGGCGTGAGTCGGTGCACAAAACCGAACCACTTGGGCAGACATTCGTAACTTTTTCATAGATATTCGCTGTTTCTTAAATATCCATGTAAGAATTTCAAACTGGATCAAGGTTATTTGGCGAGTAACATTGCATACTTCGCCTGTTGCTAATTTAATGTCGGAGGACGCGTCTTGGAGCAGCCCACTAAAATCAGCTGGGATCAGTCAATGATCGAGAAGTACAACTACAGCGGTCCGCGTTATACCTCATATCCGACGGCGCTGGAGTTTGATGATTCCTTCACTGAGGGCGATCTGCTATCGGCGATTGAACACAGCAAAAGCGACAAACTGTCGCTGTATATCCACGTGCCTTTCTGTGCCAAGCTTTGCTACTACTGTGGCTGTAATAAAATTATTACCCGCCATCAGCACAAAGCTGACCAATACATCGAATATTTGGAAAGCGAAATCCTCAAGCGTGCACCATTGTTCAAGCGCTACAAGGTCACCCAAATGCACTGGGGTGGCGGTACCCCAACCTTCTTAAATCCAGAGCAGATCTTGCGTTTGACCAAGTTGCTCAAAGCAAACTTTGATTTTGCAGAAGAAGGTGAATACTCCATTGAAGTTGATCCACGCGAAATCGAATTGACCATGCTGGATACCCTGAAAGAAGCCGGTTTTAACCGCATCTCTATTGGGGTTCAGGACTTCAACAAAGAAGTACAGGTCGCGGTCAACCGTGAACAAGATGAAGATTTTATCTTTGCCTTGATCAACAAAGCCAAAGCGATGGGCTTTGTGTCGACCAACGTGGATTTGATCTACGGTTTGCCACATCAAACCCCAGAAACTTTTGCACAGACTATCCAACGTATTTTGGAGCTGTCGCCAGATCGTTTGTCAGTGTTCAACTACGCACACTTGCCAAGCCGCTTTGCCGCGCAACGTAAGATCAAAGATGAACATCTGCCAACACCACAGCAAAAGCTGGAGATCCTGCAACACACTATCGAAACGCTGACTGGCGCAGGCTATCAATACATCGGTATGGATCACTTTGCTAAGCCAGATGATGAATTGGCGAAATTACAACGTGAAGGTCGTCTGCACCGCAACTTCCAAGGGTACACCACCCAAGAAGAGTGTGATCTGTTAGGTTTGGGCGTGTCATCAATCAGCCAAATCGGTGATTGCTACGCGCAAAACCAAAAAGATATCCGTCCATACTACGAAGCCATTGATGACCATGGTCATGCATTGTGGAAAGGCTGCAAACTAAACCGTGATGACGAAATCCGCCGCGCGGTGATCAAACAGCTGATCTGCCACTTCGATTTAGATATGGCCAAGATGGATGAGAAATTGGGCATCAACTTTGAAGAGTACTTCGCAGAAGACTTGAAACTGCTGCAAACCTTCATCGATGACAAGCTCGTTACTGTCGCTGACCGCAAAATCCATGTGGGTGAAACGGGTCGTCTGCTGATCCGTAACATCTGTATCTGTTTTGACGTGTATTTCCGCGAAAAAGCGCGCCAGCAACAGTTCTCTCGCGTTATCTAAGTGCAATAGAGAACAGTTAAGCCACATTAAAGCCGACCTAAGTCGGCTTTTTATTGGCAAAATTGGCATTGCTGGTTATGTAGATTTACGCGCGTATAACGCTTTACGTTCACTGTCCGATAAAAACGCCATCTCAACACCATTCTGCTGCAATTGTCGTAATTGGGCATCTGTCAGCAGCAACTCATGCTTGGCGATGTGATACTCATGGGCAATATCGATATTACTTACGCCCGGATCATCGGTATTCAAGCTCACTAACAAGCCCGCATCGATAAATTGCTTCAGCGGATGAGCAGCGTACGAAGCAACTGTAGATGTTTGAATATTGCTTGTGGGGCAAGACTCTATCCCAATGCGATGTTTGGCGAGATATTCCATCAATGTGCTATCTTCCACCGCTTTCACGCCGTGGCCAATCCTCACCGCACCTAATTCATTTATTGCTTGCCAAATACTGGCTGCCCCCGCCGCTTCACCGGCATGAACCGTCACTTGCAAGCCCGCATCACGCGCTTTTTTGAAATGATCGTTAAACAGTTTACCAGGGAAACCCAACTCATCACCGGCCAAATCGACAGCAACTAACCCTTGATGGCAACCCAACAGTGCGGTCATCTCGTCTAAACAAGCTTGCTGGCCAAAGGTGCGCGATAAAATACCAATCAACTTCACTTGGGTGTTGAAGTCACGCATACCGGCGTTGGTACCATCAATCACCGCTTCCACCACGGCTTGCAGCGGCAACTTATGGTTCATCGCCATATAGTAAGGGCTGAAACGCAACTCGGCGTAATCTAAGCCTGATTGCGCCACATCTTCCACGTTCTCATAGGCGACACGGCGCACCGCATCTAAATCGGCCAACACGGCCACCATCCAATCTAATTTGGCTAAAAAACCTAATAAATCTGCTTCTTTTCCTTGAATTTGCACATGTGGCGCCAGCGCTGCTGCCGAGCTCGCAGGCAATTGAATGCCATGTTGTTGACCCAGTTCCCAAATCGTTCCAATGCGGACGTTACCGTCCAAATGTCGGTGCAAATCCACCAACGGGATAGAAGTATCAATCATAAAAAAAGCCTCGTTCGCGTTACCTGCGTTATTCGGATTTGGTAGTGGTAACTGCCTTATTCTAGCATGGCTGCAATACGACTCTATGATTGCCAATGTTACAAAAGCCAGGGGCTGACTTAGTCAGCCAGAACACAGTGCTGATTAGCGAATCTCAACTCTATCAATATCAATGAATTAATCTAGCGAATCAGCAATGATGGACCAAATGCTGATATGCTTTATTGAGAGAGTGGAACCCAATTTAGGAGGTATCGTGGGGAAGTTTCGCAGTAAATATGACCATCCGATATCAGAGACGGTCTTAGCTGAATTTTGGCAACAGGTCGGTGAAACATCACTAACACTGGCTGATGGCCATACAATGTCCTACTGCTTTATCGAACATCCAAACCACAACAAAGTTGTGGTGATCAGCAATGGTCGCGTCGAGAGCTACCTCAAATATATGGAGGTCATCTACGATCTGTACCAGCAAGGATTCAGTGTTTACGCCGCCGATCATGTTGGACAAGGGCTTTCAAGCAGACTCGCAACCAATACGCATATGGGCCATATTGACAGTTTCGAGCGATATGTCGCGCATCTTGGCCAATTTATCAATGAGATAGTGCTGCCACAGCAACATTCGCAACGCTATCTATTGGGACATTCGATGGGATGTGCCATTGCCGCCCTGTATTTGGAACACCAACATCATCATTTTAGTGCTGCGGCATTTTGTGCACCTATGTTTGGCATTAAGTTACCCCTGCCCAAACCTTGGGTTGAATGGCTGGCAAATAGGTTAAATTGTTATGCGCCCGGCAAAGAGCCAAATTATATTCTGGGCGGACAGGATTACCATGCCAAGCCATTTTATGGCAATCCGCTAACGCATAGCCGCCAACGATACGCACGCTTATTAGCCCTGTACCAGCAAGTACCGCAAATACAACTCGGTTCACCGACCAACCAATGGCTCGTTGAGGCAATTCCTGCCGCGGAAAGAGCATTGCAGGCGGCGAAGCAGCTCCCCATACCGACATTGATCTTACAAGCGGGCAAAGATTGCGTGGTAGATAACGATTCGCAGTGGCGAGTGCGTGGCCCACACACTCAACTGCAACAAATTGCTGATGCGCGACATGAAATCCTGATTGAACATGATTACTGTCGTTCGAAGGGACTAAAGCTCATTTTGGACTGGTTTAATATTGGAAACTAACTGACGCACCTCGCCAGCGCGAGGCAACAATCGAGCAAACTCAGCTGCAGGAAGTGGCTTACTCCACATATAACCTTGGAACCAATCACATTGCTGGCTCTTGAGGTAGGTGTGTTGCTCCTCGGTCTCAACGCCTTCAGCCACCACATCTAACTTCATTGCATGCGCCATCTCAATAATGGCTTTCACCAAGGTTTTACCCTTCTCACCTTTGCCAATATTGCGCACGAATGCCGCATCAATTTTTAGTCGAGAAAGTGGCAAATGCTGCAGATAGCTTAATGAAGAATATCCGGTACCAAAGTCATCAATTGCAATGGTAAATCCTGCTTGTTGCAACTCGGTAAAGCGCGCCTTAATCAGCGATAGATCAGTTAAAAACAGGTGTTCGGTTAACTCCAGCTCAAAGGCTCTCGGGGTTAACTGTCGGCCTTTAATTTGCACTAACAGGCTTTCGACAAACTTAGGATCATTAAACTGACGCGCACTGATATTAATCGAGATTTTGGGCAGCTCTCTTTCAGCGTTTTGTTGTACGAACTCACAAACGTCTTTTAACACCCAGCGAGTCAGGTTATCAATCAAACCAAATCGCTCTGCCACAGGAATAAAATCAGCAGGGGAAATAAACCCATATTGTGGATGACGCCAACGCAACAAGGCTTCAGCGCCGGACAGAATGCCATGCTCATCCACTATCGGTTGATAATAGAGTTCTAATTCGTGTCGCTCGATGGCATCGCGCAGATCGTTTTGAATAATAAGTTGCGTGTTTACCTGATGCTCCATTTCAGCCGAATAGATAACGCAGTTATCACGTCCACGCTCTTTGGCATCAAACATGGCCATATCAGCACAACGCATCAACTCACCGGCGGTACTGACTTGCCCAGGACGAAGTAAATCAATCCCGATACTCGCTGAAATATGCAATTTATGCCCGTTGATCACCAAGCTCTGAGAGATGCTTTGACGAATATCCCCCGCGAGAGCAAAGGCTAACTCACGGGCTTCTTCTTCTGATTGGCCGGCATCTTCGAGCACTAATGAAAATTCATCAGCGCCTAATCGCGCCAACAAGCTATCACCAGCAGTTTCGGCTAAACGCTTGCTGATCTGCACCAACAAACTATCACCGGATTTATGCCCTAGCGCATCATTAACGACTTTAAAGTTATCGAGGTCGATAACAAATACCGCGCTATATTTCATTCGATCATGTTGTGCACATAAACGGCTGAGCGCCTGATTCAAATGTGCTCTATTGGCTAAATTTGTCAGCGGATCATGACTGGCTAAAAATGCTAACGCATGCTGATTTTGAATATCATCGGAAACATCGGCGAGGTAACCCAACATCCGCGTCGGGCGACCATTGATGTCCCATGCCACAATCATCCCACGATTCTTAACCCAGAGGTAATGACCGTCCTTATGTTGCAACCGATGCAGCGAATCATACTCATCAGCTTTACCATCTAAATATTCTTGCAAGACCTCGAACGCAATCGCTTTATCTTCTGGGTGCAACAACTGGCGCCAAACCTTAGCATCAGGGTCAAGCTCTGTTGGCGAATAACCCAAAATTTCCTTCCAGCGGTTGGAGAAAAATACGCGGCCTTTCACAATGTCCCAATCCCACAAACCATTACGATTGCCATCTACCGCAAACAGCCAACGCTGTTCATTATCACGAATACGATCAATCAAGCGTTTCCGATGGGAATGTAATGAATCAATTGAAGCTAATAATTCGTCGAATATTGAGAGTGGTAACTTAGCCGAGGTGCGCGGAGAAGACGCTTGTGCCACCTTAGTTAACACACGAACAGGCTTAAAAATGTAGTGATTTGCCGCCAGTGCAATTAATGCAAGCAGCCCTGAAATGACGAAAAATAAAGTTATAAAGTGCTGATTAAATTCATCCTCTGCAACCAGAGCAGATTGATGATAATCGGACTCGACATAGATCAACTTTACAATGTGGTAGACGTCATCGGATTTTGATGACACCGGGTAATAAAACCGGCTCACAAATGCGGCTTCATCTACCCGAGAAATCGGCAATTGCGACTGATAAACGGTTTTGGCTAGTTCAACAGAATAGCTTTCAAAGGCTTCGGCAACGGGCATGTCTAACCAGAGCGAATGGTTAGCAAACCTTACAGAATCATCGTCATCAACGAACACAACCGAAACAGCCCCCGGAAGCGATGACAAATAGTTCAACTCTTCTTCGATTCGCTTATCATCTTGATTAAGGACTGACTTAGTTAAAACGCTAGTCGAACGCGTCAGCTGCTTTTGCCAGAATTGATTAGCTTGTTGAGTAGCGCCCGCAACAGAATCTGATTGACCAACGAAATAGACAGCCGCAAACAACCCGAAATATAAAAGAATAAAACCGACTACGAAAAATAGAGGTCTATCCCGCCACGCTAGATTCAAGACGGCCTCCACAAGGCAAAGGAAAAGTCTCTAGATGAATTCACACTATAAGCGAGAACAGAGCCTAGCTCAAAGTGCGATAACCTGAATATGACGAATAGTAAATAATGTAAATTATCACAGAGTTACCGACTCTATATTGATGAACATAGCATAATCAGTTGAAAAAACAGCGATCAGTAATGTAAACGATCTAAAACAGATTTTCCCTTTGATTACAGTTGCTAATCATCATATTAGGCGGGGAGCTGAGTCAGCCAAACATAATTGGCTGACTAGGTAATCTCGGATAAATTAACTAGCCCCCTTAGACGTAGTTGGTGACTTTGGAATACGGATAAACGGAAAGCAAAAAGGCCACCCGTTTGGGTGGCCTTCTCTAATTAGGCGTCTGGCGATGACCTACTCTCACATGGGGAAACCCCACACTACCATCGGCGCGATTGTGTTTCACTTCTGAGTTCGGGATGGGATCAGGTGGGACCACAATGCTATTGTCACCAGACAAATTCTTTTCTGCTCTCGCCTTCTAGGCAAAAACAAGTAATTCGGAAAGCTGCTTTCTTTTAGTAGTTCGTTCTCATACTTCAAATCAAGTATTTCTTTATTCATCAAGGTTCACCAAAACCCATCGGGGTTGTATGGTTAAGCCGCACGAGTCATTAGTACAGGTTAGCTAAACGCCTCACAACGCTTACACACCCTGCCTATCTACGTCCTGGTCTTGAACGGCTCTTTAGTAGACTTAAAGTCTAAGGGATGACTCATCTTGAGGCTCGCTTCCCGCTTAGATGCTTTCAGCGGTTATCGATTCCGAACGTAGCTACCGGGCAATGCCATTGGCATGACAACCCGAACACCAGCGGTTCGTCCACTCCGGTCCTCTCGTACTAGGAGCAGCCCCTCTCAATCATCCAACGCCCACGGCAGATAGGGACCGAACTGTCTCACGACGTTCTGAACCCAGCTCGCGTACCACTTTAAATGGCGAACAGCCATACCCTTGGGACCGACTTCAGCCCCAGGATGTGATGAGCCGACATCGAGGTGCCAAACACCGCCGTCGATATGAACTCTTGGGCGGTATCAGCCTGTTATCCCCGGAGTACCTTTTATCCGTTGAGCGATGGCCCTTCCATTCAGAACCACCGGATCACTATGACCTACTTTCGTACCTGCTCGACGTGTCTGTCTCGCAGTTAAGCTGGCTTGTGCCATTACACTAACCGTACGATGTCCGACCGTACTTAGCCAACCTTCGTGCTCCTCCGTTACTCTTTAGGAGGAGACCGCCCCAGTCAAACTACCCACCAGGCACTGTCCCTAACCCCGATTAGGGGCCAAGGTTAGAACACCAACACTGCAAGGGTGGTATTTCAAGGTCGACTCCATCAGGACTAGCGTCCTAACTTCATAGTCTCCCACCTATCCTACACATGCAGGGTCAATGTTCAGTGCCAAGCTATAGTAAAGGTTCACGGGGTCTTTCCGTCTAGCCGCGGGTATACGGCATCTTCACCGCAATTTCAACTTCACTGAGTCTCGGCTGGAGACAGCCTGGCCATCATTACGCCATTCGTGCAGGTCGGAACTTACCCGACAAGGAATTTCGCTACCTTAGGACCGTTATAGTTACGGCCGCCGTTTACCGGGGCTTCGATCATGAGCTTCTCCGAAGATAACCCAATCAATTAACCTTCCGGCACCGGGCAGGCGTCACACCGTATACTTCCTCTTGCGAGTTCGCACAGTGCTGTGTTTTTGATAAACAGTTGCAGCCAGCTGGTATCTGCGACTCCCGTCAGCTTAGAGAGCAAGTCTCATCACCAACAGGAGCGTACCTTCTCCCGAAGTTACGGTACCATTTTGCCTAGTTCCTTCAGCCGAGTTCTCTCAAGCGCCTTGGTATTCTCTACCCGACCACCTGTGTCGGTTTGGGGTACGATTCCTACTAACCTGAAGCTTAGAAGATTTTCCTGGAAGCTTGGCATCAACCACTTCATCACCTTAGTGACTCGTCATCAGCTCTCAGTGTAAATGTGCCCGGATTTGCCTAAGCACAACACCTACTACCTTAAACGCGGACTACCAACGCCGCGCTGGCCTAGCCTTCTCCGTCTCTCCATCGCAGTTAGCAGAAGTACGGGAATATTAACCCGTTTCCCATCGACTACGCCTTTCAGCCTCGCCTTAGGGGTCGACTCACCCTGCCCCGATTAACGTTGGACAGGAACCCTTGGTCTTTCGGCGTGGAGGTTTTTCACCCCCATTATCGTTACTCATGTCAACATTCGCACTTCTGATACCTCCAGTGTGGGTTACCCCTTCACCTTCAACGGCTTACAGAACGCTCCTCTACCGCACATACAAAGTATGTACCCGTAGCTTCGGTGTATTGCTTAGCCCCGTTACATCTTCCGCGCAGGCCGACTCGACTAGTGAGCTATTACGCTTTCTTTAAATGATGGCTGCTTCTAAGCCAACATCCTAGCTGTCTAAGCCTTCCCACATCGTTTCCCACTTAGCAATAACTTTGGGACCTTAGCTGACGGTCTGGGTTGTTTCCCTTTTGACGACGGACGTTAGCACCCGCCGTCTGTCTCCCGAGTAGTACTCATTGGTATTCGGAGTTTGCAAAGGGTTGGTAAGTCGGGATGACCCCCTAGCCTTAACAGTGCTCTACCCCCAATGGTATTCGCTCGAGGCGCTACCTAAATAGCTTTCGAGGAGAACCAGATATCTCCCGGTTTGATTGGCCTTTCACCCCCAGCCACAGGTCATCACCGTCTTTTTCAACAGACGTGTGTTCGGTCCTCCAGTTGATGTTACTCAACCTTCAACCTGCCCATGGCTAGATCACCGGGTTTCGGGTCTACACCTAGCAACTAAACGCGCAGTTAACACTCGGTTTCCCTACGGCTCCGCTATTCGCTTAACCTTGCTACTAAATGTAAGTCGTTGACCCATTATACAAAAGGTACGCAGTCACGGTCTCAAGAACCGCTTCCACTGCTTGTACGTATACGGTTTCAGGTTCTATTTCACTCCCCTCACAGGGGTTCTTTTCGCCTTTCCCTCACGGTACTGGTTCGCTATCGGTCAGTCAGGAGTATTTAGCCTTGGAGGATGGTCCCCCCATCTTCAGACAACATGTCACGTGTGCCGCCTTACTCGTTTTCACTTAAGGTTAGTTTTCGTGTACGGGACTGTCACCCTGTACCGTTGCGCTTTCCAACGCATTCCACTAACACCCCAAAAGCTTAAGGGCTGGTCCCCGTTCGCTCGCCGCTACTAGGGGAATCTCGGTTGATTTCTTTTCCTCGGGGTACTTAGATGTTTCAGTTCTCCCGGTTTGCCTCATTAAGCTATGTATTCACTTAATGATACTTACTTATGTAAGTGGGTTGCCCCATTCGGAAATCTCAGACTCAAGCGGCTTTTACTGCCTCATCTGAGCTTATCGCAAGTTAATACGTCCTTCATCGCCTCTGACTGCCAAGGCATCCACCGTATACGCTTAGTCGCTTAACCATACAACCCGGATGAGTTTCCTCGACCGAATCGTATGCACGACCCATATGGTTTGTTTTCGCCTTGATTGTGTCCTTTCGAACACATGAATATCCAAAACACTTGATTGAAGTATTTTGAGAACTCAATTTCGATTAAATATCACTATTTAATCTCTACTATCAGCTTTCCAAATTGTTAAAGAGCACATTAGTTAACAAGAACTAATGACTTGCTTCATCAGCAAGCAATCTGTGTGAACACTCATCAAATCGTATATCGCTTAGGTAAGGAGGTGATCCAGCCCCAGGTTCCCCTAGGGCTACCTTGTTACGACTTCACCCCAGTCATGAATCACACCGTGGTAAACGCCCCCCCGAAGGTTAAGCTATCTACTTCTGGTGCAACCCACTCCCATGGTGTGACGGGCGGTGTGTACAAGGCCCGGGAACGTATTCACCGCAACATTCTGATTTGCGATTACTAGCGATTCCGACTTCACGGAGTCGAGTTGCAGACTCCGATCCGGACTACGACCAGCTTTAAGAGATTGGCTCCACCTCGCGGCTTCGCATCCCTCTGTACTGACCATTGTAGCACGTGTGTAGCCCTACTCGTAAGGGCCATGATGACTTGACGTCGTCCCCACCTTCCTCCGGTTTATCACCGGCAGTCTCCCTAAAGTTCCCGGCATTACCCGCTGGCAAGTAAGGATAAGGGTTGCGCTCGTTGCGGGACTTAACCCAACATTTCACAACACGAGCTGACGACAGCCATGCAGCACCTGTCTCACAGTTCCCGAAGGCACTGAGGTATCTCTACCAGATTCTGTGGATGTCAAGAGTAGGTAAGGTTCTTCGCGTTGCATCGAATTAAACCACATGCTCCACCGCTTGTGCGGGCCCCCGTCAATTCATTTGAGTTTTAACCTTGCGGCCGTACTCCCCAGGCGGTCTACTTAATGCGTTAGCTTGAGAGCCCAGTGTTCAAGACACCAAACTCCGAGTAGACATCGTTTACAGCGTGGACTACCAGGGTATCTAATCCTGTTTGCTCCCCACGCTTTCGTGCATGAGCGTCAGTCTTTGTCCAGGGGGCCGCCTTCGCCACCGGTATTCCTCCAGATCTCTACGCATTTCACCGCTACACCTGGAATTCTACCCCCCTCTACAAGACTCTAGCTTGCCAGTTCGAAATGCAATTCCCAGGTTGAGCCCGGGGCTTTCACATCTCGCTTAACAAACCGCCTGCGCACGCTTTACGCCCAGTAATTCCGATTAACGCTCGCACCCTCCGTATTACCGCGGCTGCTGGCACGGAGTTAGCCGGTGCTTCTTCTGCGAGTAACGTCACAGCTAGCAGGTATTAACTACTAACCTTTCCTCCTCGCTGAAAGTGCTTTACAACCCGAAGGCCTTCTTCACACACGCGGCATGGCTGCATCAGGGTTTCCCCCATTGTGCAATATTCCCCACTGCTGCCTCCCGTAGGAGTCTGGACCGTGTCTCAGTTCCAGTGTGGCTGATCATCCTCTCAAACCAGCTAGAGATCGTCGCCTTGGTGAGCCTTTACCTCACCAACTAGCTAATCCCATCTGGGCCTATCCATTCGCGGAAGGTCCGAAGAGCCCCTCCTTTCCCCCGTAGGGCGTATGCGGTATTAGCAGTCGTTTCCAACTGTTATCCCCCTCGAATGGGCAAGTTCCCAGACATTACTCACCCGTCCGCCGCTCGCCGGCAGAGTAGCAAGCTACTCCCCGCTGCCGCTCGACTTGCATGTGTTAGGCCTGCCGCCAGCGTTCAATCTGAGCCATGATCAAACTCTTCAATTGAAAGTTTTGACTCTAATGAATTCTGTTCGTATGAACACTCTTCATAAAGTCGATAAATCGTTGTCGATATATCAACCTGAGAGTGCCCACACAGATTGCTTGATAACTTGTTAAAGAGCACCCTGAAGAACTCGCTTCAGGTCAGGGCTGCGTATTCTACACCTCCCCGTTCAGGCGTCAAGCTTGATTTCAAACTTATTTTCGCCTTGCGATGAGTCATCCTCATCACCACCTCAACCGCCTTTGCTTTCGCGCTGTGCCGTCTCAGTGGGTGCGCATTATAGGGCGACAAAAACCCCTTGCAAGTGCTATTTGCAATAAAATTTTCGACTGCTCAAGATTCCATCCAACTGGAAAAATATGCGGCGTTTTATGTATAAGAAACCAGCGCAGAGGGCAAAAATCACCCGTTGATAAAGTGTAGACGATATTTTTATTGTTGCTGCTAATTTTAAATTCGCTGTGCTGTGTTTTTTTTCCTTGTTAGGATTGTGGCTAACTTTCGCTTTTTTGAACGATTAGGACAAATCATGAAAGGTTGGATATTGATAGCCATCGCTGCTGGGGTCATTTACTACCTCGCAACGCGCACCGACAAGCTGGACGAGCCCATCGCTCAAACAGAGGCCATGCTCAATAAGATTGAGCGTAAGTTAGATGCGATGACGGGCACCCAGATTATTCGTATAGATAAGAAGAAGGCACAACTTAAAGCATCTATAGGTGAGCGCTTGTCCGGTACTGAATTAACTGAACTTGATTCGATTCTGAGTTCTGCAGATAGCTTTAGCGAATTTAAAGATGAGTACTGCCAAGCCAATGTGTCATCACACCCAGTTTTCAGCAGAGATAATTTGCAGTTCATTTGCGATAATCTCTGACATTATGTTCCTAGGTAACAGGATTTAGTTATGTCTCGTTTTGTATCCGATATTTTTGATGCCGACCTTTGGGATGAAGTCCCTGGGTTTGAGTTCGAAGATATTACTTATCACCGCGCTAAGGCCCACGGCACAGTGCGCATTGCCATTGACCGTCCCGATTGTTTAAACGCTTTTCGTCCTAAAACGGTTGATGAGCTTTATATCGCACTCGACCATGCGCGCCAGTGGTCAGATGTAGGCAGTGTACTCTTAACCGGTAACGGGCCATCGAAGAAAGGCCAATGGTCATTCTCTTCGGGTGGTGATCAGCGCATTCGCGGTAAAGATGGTTATAAGTATGAAGGTGCTGAAGCGGGTAAAGCAGATATCGCCCGAATGGGACGGTTACATATTCTAGAAGTGCAGCGCTTGATCCGCTTTATGCCGAAAGTAGTGATCGCTGTTGTGCCGGGGTGGGCCGTTGGCGGTGGCCACAGTTTACATGTGGTGTGCGATTTAACCTTGGCATCAAAAGAGCACGCTATTTTCAAACAAACAGATCCAGATGTCGCCAGCTTTGACTCTGGTTACGGTAGTGCGTATTTGGCGAAAATGATTGGCCAAAAGCGCGCACGGGAAATCTTCTTCTGTGGTTTTAACTATAGTGCTGATGAAGCGTTTGATATGGGCATGGTTAACCGTTCCATCCCACACGCTGAGTTAGAAGTAGAAGCGCTGCGCTGGGCCAAAGAGATCAACTTTAAGAGTCCAACGGCAATGCGCATGTTGAAGTATGGTTTCAACTTGCCAGATGATGGTTTAGTGGGTCAGCAGTTATTTGCCGGTGAAGCCACCCGTTTAGCCTACGGAACAGCAGAAGCAGAAGAGGGGCGCGATGCCTTTCTTGAAAAGCGTGACCAAGACTTTTCAAAATTCCCTTGGCACTATTAAGCGTAATTAATAGTAATCGTTCGTGGTGTTCTAAGCACTGTGTACAAAAAGGAAAACAAAAAGCCCGCAGTTGCGGGCTTTTTTATGTACTGTATATATGTAGCGATTAAAGCTGTACAAATAGCTGCGAAGTGACTTCTTTAAAGTCGAGAGCCATTGTGACGCTCAAAGCGGTGATGGTGATGATTGAGAAACCAAACACTTGGCGCGCCCAACCATTGATATCGACATCCTTACGATAGCCACGTAATGCCATGGCTAACCACCACAAACTGGTAGAACAAGCCACAGCCATAAAAGCGACGCCTGTGTACCCTGTTAACGGTAACAACACAGATACCACGGCAAACAAGGCGACATAGGCCACGATGTGTAATTTCGCTTTTTCAACGCCATGTACAACGGGCAACACAGGGATTTTCGCAGCTTTATAATCTTCATAACGGAAGATGGCAATCGCGTAAGAGTGAGGCATCTGCCATAGGCAAAACATTAACAGAAGAATTGCCGCACCTGCATCAAACTTACCCGATACCGCACAGTAGCCTACAACCGGCGGTACAGCTCCCGATAAGCTACCTACGATGGTGCCGTAAACCGATAAGCGCTTCATGTAGAGGCTATAAACCCCGACATAAACCACGAAACCAATCACAGCAAACAAGGTCGCCATCGCATTGGTGTAGACAGCTAAGATGCCGAAACCTGCGAATCCCAACGCAACACCAAACCAAAATGCGTGAGTAATAGATAACTCACCCGTCACCGTTACACGCTTTTGTGTACGGCGCATTTTGGCGTCAATATCGGTATCGATGCAGTTATTGATTGCACATCCTGATGCTACCACCAGTGATAACCCCAGAATTGCAGCAAACATCAAACCCCAATCCACGTTGCCTTGGGAAGCTAAGAAAAAGCCTCCAGCAACAGAGATCAGATTACCCATAATAATGCCGGGCTTGGTGACGTTGAGATAAGGCTTCAGCATATTAATCAGCTCACATATACATCATCAGAGCGTTAGCACTGTAAATGATCCAGATGGACAGACCGACCACCAGACCAATAATCAATGCCGAGAACAGGAACGCTACGGTATTTTCTTTGCCAGTTGGGGTGAAATCCAAGTGCAAGAAATACTTCAAATGCACAATGATCTGCACCACGGCAAACACAACTACAGTCACGATTGTTGCTGGTTTTGAAAATGCACCCGTCATCACTAACGCAAATGGGATCACGGTAAGAATTACTGATAGCACAAAGCCGATCAGGTAAGACTTAACGCTGCCATGACCTTCGTCATGGGATGCATGAGATAAATCGCTCATTACACTACCCCCAACAAGTAAACAACGGTAAATACACAGATCCAGATAACATCCAAGAAGTGCCAGAACATGCTTAAGCAGCCCAAACGGGTCACGGTACGGCTACCTAAACCACGTTTAACCACTTCAACCATCATAATGGCCATCCAGATAAGACCTGCGGTTACGTGCAAACCGTGCATACCTACCAGAGCAAAGAATGAAGATAGGAACGCACTACGGTCTGGACCATTACCATTCACAATCAGGTGATGGAACTCATTAATTTCCATCCCGATGAAGATTGCACCCAGCACAAAGGTAATAGCCAACCAACCCAAGGTTGCTGAGCGATTCTGCTTGTGTGCAGCAATCATGGCAAAGCCGTAAGTGATACTACTGAGCAACAGGGCTGCGGTTTCTACAGCCACATAGTCCAGCTCAAAAATATCGTGACCTGAAACGCCACCTGCAGTGTTCATGTACAGTACTGCATATGTTGCAAATACTGACGCGAACAACAGGCAGTCGGTCATCAAGTAGAGCCAAAAACCAAATAATGTGTTTTTGCCTGTATCGTGATGATCATGATGCTCATGAGCATCAATTGCTTGACTTACGCTGCTCATGCCTTCACCTCCGAAGCACCTTTCACAAAGGCATCTTCAATCTTTTCAATTTCATCTGGTTGTACGTAGTAATCCACATCATTGTCATAAGCACGCATGATGAAGAATACGATTGCCGCGACAAAAGATACGCCAGCTAACCACCAAATGTGCCAAATCAATGCAAAGCTCATTACGGTGAGCGCACCACCAATCAACACACCAGCAGAGGTGTTCTTTGGCATATGGATAGGCTCATACTTAGCTTCTTTCTTGTAAGCAGTACCTTTCTCTTTCGCGTCCATAAAGGCATCAATGTCATGCACTTCTGGGATTTTGGCGAAGTTGTAGAATTGTGGCGGCGACGAAGTCTGCCATTCCAAGGTACGAGCACCCCATGGGTCACCGGTGGTATCCATGTTTTGCTTACGGTCGCGGAACGAAACAAACAGTTGTTGCAGTTGCGATACGATACCGAACAGGATGATGAAGGCACCCACACAAGCGATATACAACCAGATGTTCCAATCAGGGTTATCGGTATGGTTCAAACGACGAGTCATACCCAAGAAGCCCAACACGTACAGAGGCATAAAGGCAACGTAGAAACCGATCAACCAGCCCCAGAACGCACGCTTACCGTATTTCTCATTCAGGTGGAAGCCCATCGCTTTAGGGAACCAGTATGCGAAGCCAGCCAAGTAGCCAAATACCGCACCACCCAAGATGGTGTTATGGAAGTGAGCAATCAAGAACAAGCTGTTGTGCAATACGAAGTCAGCACCGGGTACGGCCAACAATACGCCTGTCATACCACCGATAGTAAAGGTGGTCATGAAGCCCAAGGTCCACATGATAGGCACGGTGATACGTACACGACCGCGGTACATAGTGAACAACCAGTTAAACAGTTTCACCCCGGTCGGCACCGCAATAATCATCGTCATTACGCCGAAGAAGGCGTTAACGTTGGCTCCTGAACCCATGGTAAAGAAGTGGTGCAACCATACGATGAAGCCCAGTACCGAAATGGCACCGTTAGCCACGATCATTGAGGTATAACCAAATAGACGCTTAGAGCTGAATGTAGCTACCACTTCAGAGAAGATACCAAACGCTGGCAGGATTAGGATGTACACCTCAGGGTGACCCCATGCCCAGAACAGGTTGATATACATCATCGCGTTACCACCACCTTCGTTAGTGAAGAAGTGGAAATCGAGGTAACGGTCAAGTGTTAGCAGACCCAGTGCAGCAGTCAAAATAGGGAATGACGCCACAATCAGGATGTTTGCCCAAGTACATGCCCAAGTAAATACCGGCATCTGCATTAACTTCATGCTAGGCGCGCGGCACTTGAATACCGTCACCAAGAAGTTAACACCCGTTAGCAAAGTCCCAAGGCCTGAAATCTGCAATGCCCAGATGTAGTAGTCAACGCCAACGCCAGGACTGAATGTCAGCTCTGACAATGGTGGATAAGCCACCCAACCAGTCTTAGCAAACTCGCCCACACCTAAAGAGATGTTGATGAGGATTGCGCCACCAGCGGTCAACCAGAAGCTCAGGTTGTTCAGGAACGGGAAGGCTACGTCACGCGCACCAATCTGCAATGGCACCACGATGTTCATCAGACCCACCATGAATGGCATCGCCATAAAGATGATCATGATAACGCCGTGCGCACTAAAGATTTGGTCATAGTGTTCAGGTGGCAAGTAACCAGTATTACCGTTAGTTGCCAAGGCCAATTGAGTACGCATCATGATGGCATCAGCAAAACCACGGATCAGCATGATCATGGCCAGTGTGATGTACATAATACCTAGACGTTTATGGTCTACGGAGGTAATCCAGTCGCGCCACAAAGGCAGCCACAACTTGTACTTGGTTAGTAGAAATACAACCAAAGCACCAATGATACCAACACCGGCCAAGGTTCCCATAACAATGGGTTCGTGATACGGAACCGCATCAATCGAAAGTTTACCTAATAAAGACATAATGACTCCTACGCCTCCCCGTGAGCTGCGGCATGATCAGCTGAATGATGCATCTGCGGCATTTCTTCTGATGCTTTTGCACCATTATGCTCACCGTGCTCCATTCCTTCGCCGTGCTTGTTGCCGCCTTTGCCCCAGTCGTTATAGTGCTGCATATACTTCATGACGATCTGGTGGAACAGGCCATCAGTCACAGTACCAAAATATTCTACGGGGTGATTTTCACTTTCCTCTGCCAACTTCTCATAGCTGTGAGGATTCAGCGGAGTACCACTAGACTTCACTTTAGCTACCCAACTGTTGAAATCAGCATCAGTTTCGGTCGCAATAGCCTTAAACTTCATACCGGTAAAACCCGCGCCGCTATAGTTGGCTGAGAAGCCATCATACGTACCAGCGTGGTTGGCAATAAGATGAAGTTTGGTCTCCATACCTGCCATTGAATAGATTTGACTACCCAACTGCGGAATAAAGAACGAATTCATGGTGGAGTCAGAAGTAATCTTAAACTGAACCGGTACATCCTTAGGGAATACCAATTCATTCACGGTAGCAATCCCTTGTTCTGGATAGATAAACAACCATTTCCAGTTAAGCGACACAACTTCAACCACCATGTGGTCAAGCTGAGTACCGTTAGCATCTTCCAGAGGCTTGTACGGATCCAACTCATGGGTCGTTTTCCAGGTAATAGTGCCCAGAATGATGACGATGATGATTGGGATCGTCCAAACAACTGACTCAATCTTTGTGGAGTGTGCCCAGTTAGGCATATAGACTTCATCACGACCTTCGCGGTATTTCCAAGCGAAATACAGCGTCATGAAAATTACAGGAATAACCACTAATAACATCAACACAGTAGCGATGATGATCAGCTCTTTTTCCTGCACACCTACATGACCTTTAGGGTCTAGCACACCACCCTCACAGCCAGAAAGCACTAATGCTAAGGCTGCTAAAGCGAACTTACTTAGGCTACGAATAAACACGAAGAACCTTCCTCTAACGACAGAGGTTGATAACATCCACCAGTCATTACGATAGGTGGCATTTGCGACGCTACTACAGCAACCAACAGAACATCGGAATTACAATAATAGACGCCGAAACCAATCTGCATACATCAAACCTTTGGATGATTGCCAAGTTGCTGATTTTTGGTAAAGGCTGTACGAGTACGCATACAAATCAACGAGGATCTGCATGAGTAAACACTTATTCAGTATTCATTAACCTAAAGTTCGTTAAATTTTTACTGGATGGTAGATGGAAGCTTGCTAAAGATATTTTTTATCTTATTGAAATAAAGTAAAAAACAACTTAAAAACGCCCCAATTACACTCTTACTAAATATCAGCACCAAAAGCTTAAAAACAGCGATAAAGGTCTGAATGCTAAAGCGAGACTATTGATTGTCTTTAAAACCGAAAACGTCCAATGTTTACCATGTCATAACGTTTTCAGCGCTTGTCCTATACCTTTAAACTTCAAGCTACTGGCGTTTTGCAATCACACGCAATTAATCCAAGAATGTGCCCCTTGTTTAATCGGTCTGATAAACGTGAACATTATCACAAAAAACTTTTGAACACACAATGGTTAAGTGGTTTTACCTAATAAGATTTGTCGCCACGCCAGCACTAAATTTAACAATTAATTTACCCAAGGTTAATTCTGTCAATTGGTTACGAAGTTGCCTAATAAATGGATCATTCAGTCTCGGCGGGCACTAGACATTAGTCCAACGATAGGAAGGATGATGAGAATAACCAAACCATAACGCGCGATTTACCTTTCAACGATGCCGCACGAAGTAAAATCAATGCAAAAATAGCGAGTAGAATCTTCTCATTGGTAAGCAAAAGCGAAACGCTCTAGGCAATAATTGGTATTAACCAACCCCTGCAATTGTTCACATTGCTCTCTTTGATAGACAGTGTAATCAAATATTGCTCATTCCAATTTCAATCAGCGAATCTTGATCTAAAAATCACTGTGGTTAGCTCAAAAAAATCTCGCTTTCTAATTTGCATTTAAAAAGCGAGATTGCTATTTTTATAGTGTAAAATTAAAAATATTATTTATTATCAATGAATTAAATCATTCCACCGTCACTGATTTAGCTAAATTACGCGGCTGGTCCACGTCAGTGCCTTTGATTAACGCTACATGGTATGACAACAGCTGCAGTGGCAGGGTATAGATGATCGGTGCGATAAATTCATCACAGTGCGGCACAGGGATCACCTTCATTGTGTCATCTGAACGGAATTTGGCATCCACATCGGCAAACACATACATTAGGCCGCCACGAGCACGTACTTCCTCCACGTTAGACTTGAGTTTTTCCAGCAGCTCGTTGTTCGGCGCTACCACGATCACCGGCATATCGGCATCAATCAGTGCCAAAGGGCCGTGTTTCAACTCGCCAGATGCGTATGCTTCCGCATGAATATACGAGATCTCTTTTAACTTCAGCGCACCTTCCATCGCTATCGGATATTGCTCGCCGCGACCTAAGAACAGCGCGTGGCTCTTATCGGCAAAATCTTCTGCCAATGCAGCAATCGCTTCATCCAAAGCCAAGGTTTGCTCCACTTTGGCTGGCAGAGATTGCAGGCTGTGCACCATCGCAGCTTCTACATCGCTGCCCATGCCATTGTTACGACCAATGACCGCGGTCAACATCAGCAAGCCCGCCAATTGCACGGTAAAGGCTTTAGTGGATGCTACGCCAATCTCAGCGCCCGCTTTCATCATGTAGGCCATGTCGGACTCGCGCACCAATGAGGAGCCAGGCACGTTACAGATGGTCAGCGACGCTTTGTAGCCCATCTCTTTGGCAAGGCGCAGTGCTGCCAAAGTATCTGCAGTTTCGCCCGATTGAGAAATGGTGACTAACAAGCTGTTCGGGAAGGTGAATGACTTGCGATAGCGGAATTCGGAGGCAATCTCGACGTTACATGATACGCCCGCCCATTGTTCCAACCAGTAACGCGCGGTCATCGCCGCATGGTATGAGGTACCACAAGCGATGATCTGCACGTGGCGGATATCTTTAAGCAACGCTTCCGCATTATCACCAAACGCATCAGCAATCACTTTACCGCTGCTGATGCGCTGATCTAACGTACGCGCCAGCGCTAAAGGCTGTTCGTGGATCTCTTTCAACATGTAATGGCGGTATTCGCCTTTATCACCCGTGTCGTGTGATACTTCGGTTTCTTTCGCTTCACGAGTAACGGCATTACCTGCGGCATCAAAGATGCTGACACTGCGGCGCGTAATTTCGGCCACATCGCCTTCTTCCAAATAAGCAAACTTACGGGTAACGGGTAGCAGTGCCATGATGTCAGAAGCGACAAAGTTCTCACCCAGACCAAAACCAACCACCAGCGGGCTGCCGCTACGAGCAACCACCATACGCTCACTATCGCGACGGTCGATAACGACTGTGCCATAAGCACCTTCCAGCTGTTTTACAGTGGCTTGAACTGCAGCGAGCAAAGAATTATTAGATTTCAGTTCATGGTGTACAAGGTGGCCGATAACTTCAGTGTCAGTATCTGATTCAAACTGATAACCCAAAGCCTGCAGTTGTTCGCGCAGCTCGGCGTGGTTTTCAATAATACCGTTATGCACTACGGCGATATCCCCGGCAGATTGATGTGGGTGCGCGTTGCGTTCGCTTGGTTCACCGTGAGTCGCCCAACGAGTGTGCGCAATACCAGTGCCACCGGGCAATGGTTGCTCGTCTAGAGCATTAACAAGCTCTTGTACTTTACCCACCCGACGAGTGCGTTGAAGTTCGCCTTGATGAATCACGGCAACACCAGCAGAATCATAACCGCGATATTCGAGGCGCTTGAGTCCTTCTAGCAAAATTTCTGTTACGTCACGTTGTGCAACAGCACCGACGATTCCACACATAATGGCTATCCCTAATAAAAATATTAATTGTTAACTGTATCCACCAGCAGCAACTGGATACCTCGTGCACGAATAGTGTTTGCGGCATCTGCGGCTAAACGATTATCGGTGACGAGAATGTCTATCGACCCCCATGGAAGTTCCAAGTTGGGAATACGACGTTGAATTTTGTCGGCTTCGAGCATGACAATGACCTGCTGTGACACTTCGGCCATCACTTTACTGAGGCCAGTCAACTCATTGAACGTGGTGGTACCTCGCTCGAGGTCAATACCATCGGCACCGATAAACAGTTGATCGAAATTGTAAGAACGCAGCACCTGCTCAGCCATTTGCCCTTGAAACGACTCAGAGTGAGGATCCCAAGTACCACCGGTCATCAATAAGGTAGGTTCATGTTCCAACTCATGAATCGCGTTAGCTAATTGCAAGGAGTTAGTCATCACCACCAAGCCACGTTTATGGTTCAGTTCGGGAATTAACCCCAGCGTAGTCGTTCCACAGTCGATGATAATGCGGTTGTGATCGCGAATAAGTTCGGCAGCTTTTGCGGCGATGGCGAGTTGATTAGCGGATGGGCCACTGGCTGGCGCAACCGCAATCTCTTGCGGCAATGGGATGGCACCACCATAACGGCGTAGCAATAGGCCATCTTTTTCGAGCGCAGCGAGATCTTTGCGAATGGTGACTTCGGAAGTACTGAATTCGGCAGCCAACTGTTCGACACTGACTTCACCAGTGAGATTGAGCCGTTCCACAATAGTGCGGCGGCGTTGTTGGGTATTGCGCTTGGTCATAAATCACCTAAATTTCGATTCGAAACAAATTATAACTATTCGAAACTTGTGAGCAAGCATATTCGGCAAGGTTTTCCGTTAAAAGCACTAAAAATACAAAAGCACCTTAAACGGTGCTTTTGAAACGAAAGTTAACAGAAAAACTTAACTAGTTTTCTTTTTTACTGGTCGCGGCCAACCCACAATGTGACGTTGTTTCACTCGAGTAATCACCAATTCATCTTCACCCACATCACAAGTAATGGTTGACCCTGCACCCAGCGTGGCATTTTTACCCACTGTCACCGGCGCAACCAACTGGGTATCACTGCCGACAAACACGCCATCTTCAATCACGGTCAGGTGTTTATTGGCACCATCGTAGTTGCAGGTGATGGTACCGGCGCCGATATTAACGCCGCTGCCGATCTGCGCATCACCTAAATAGGTTAAGTGGCCGGCTTTAGAGCCTTCACCCAACACCGCTTTCTTCATCTCGACGAAGTTACCGACATGGGCATCAGTTTTCAGTTCAGCACCAGGGCGAAGACGCGCAAATGGACCCGCACTAGCGGCATTGCCAAGTTTGGCGCCTTCAATAATACTGTAAGGTTTGATTTCGGCGTTATCGGCAATCTGACAATCTTTAAGGATCGACCCCGCGCCAATAGTGACGTTATTGCCAAGCACAACGATGCCTTCAAAAATCACATTCACATCGATCATCACATCCATACCGATTGTGACATCACCGCGAATATCGATGCGGGCTGGATCGCGCAGGTTAGCGCCATTGAGCATGAGTTCTTCAGCGCGACGTGCTTGGTAGGCACGTTCCAGCGTTGCCAGTTGGACGCGGTTATTGGCGCCTTCCGTTTCAATCGCATGAGTCGGATGCGCAGTCGCAATTGCAACGCCTTCAGCGTGCGCCATTGCGACGATATCAGTGAGGTAAAACTCGCCTTGTGCATTGTTGTTGTCTAGCTTTGCCAACCAGGCTTTCAGCTGCTTGCCCGGTACCACCATAATGCCGCTGTTGACTTCATTAATTGCCAGTTGTTCAGCGTTGGCGTCTTTCTGCTCGACAATACCAACCACTTGGCCGTTATCGCGCACGATGCGACCATAACCGGTCGGGTTATCTAGTTTGACGGTCAGCAGCGCCATACCATTTGTAGTGCGCGCATCCAGCAGCGCTTGCAAAGTATTGGTTTGGATTAGCGGCACATCACCATAAAGAATGAGTACGCTGTCATCATCGCTGATATGTGGTACGACTTGCGCCACTGCATGACCAGTACCCAATTGTTCTGCTTGTTCAATCCATTGCAATGTACTGTCATTCACTGCAGCTTGTAGTTTGTCGCCACCATAGCCATAGATCAGATTTATGCTGTCTGCATTGAGCGACTTCGCGGTATCGATCACGTGTTGCACCATCGCTTTATGAGCGACCTTGTGCAGCACTTTCGGTAAGTCAGAGCGCATACGAGTCCCTTTACCCGCAGCAAGAATGACAACATTGAGCGACATATCCATTCCCTGTTATTTAAAGACCCGCGCATTTTAACTAAATCGAGATTACAGGTCAGCGTTTCTTGTATTTTGAAATAAAAAAGGCGCCCTAAGGCGCCTTTTCAGCAGAGTTACATTATCTGGCAATGTTCTTCTTGATAGTTTCGACAACACGCAGTTGAGCAATAGCTTTTGCTAGCTCCATTGCGGCTGCAGCATAGTTGAAGTCTGCACCAGCATTAGCCATTTCGGCTTCTGCACGACGCTTAGCTTCAACGGCGGCTTGCTCGTCGATCTCATCGGCACGCATTACAACGTCAGCCAATACAGATACAGAAGAAGGTTGTACTTCCAGAATACCACCTGAAAGATAGAACACTTCTTCTTGGCCGTCTTGCTTGACGATGCGCGCCATGCCAGGTTTGATATTGGTCAATAGCGGGGTGTGACCAGGCATTACGCCCAATTCACCTTCAGAACCGGTTACCTGTAAGCTGGCCACTAGACCAGAATAGATACGGTTTTCTGCGCTGACGATATCAAGTTGTACTGTCATGGCTGCCATCCTGTTCTCCTATGTTAACCGAGCAAAACTCGATTACTTTTTATTGGCTTTCTCAACGGCTTCGTCGATTGAACCAACCATATAGAACACTTGTTCTGGCAGATCATCATATTCACCGTTCAGAATTCCCTTAAAGCCACGGATAGTGTCTTTCAGAGAAACATATTTACCAGGAGAACCAGTAAATACTTCTGCTACGTGGAATGGCTGAGACAGGAAACGCTCAATCTTACGAGCACGTGACACTGTCATCTTGTCGTCATCTGACAGTTCGTCCATACCCAAAATCGCGATGATGTCTTTCAGCTCTTTGTAACGCTGCAGTACGTTTTGTACGCCTGTTGCTGTGTCATAGTGCTCTTGACCAACTACTTGTGGATCCAGCTGACGTGAAGTCGAATCCAGTGGGTCAACCGCTGGGTAGATACCCAGAGAAGCAATTTGACGTGACAGTACTACGGTCGCATCCAAGTGAGCGAAGGTAGTTGCAGGGCTTGGGTCGGTCAAGTCGTCCGCAGGTACGTATACCGCTTGTACCGAAGTGATAGAACCCACTTTGGTAGAAGTAATACGTTCTTGCAGAACACCCATCTCTTCAGCCAGTGTTGGCTGATAACCCACAGCTGATGGCATACGACCCAGCAGTGCTGATACTTCAGTACCAGCCAAGGTGTAACGGTAGATGTTGTCTACGAACAACAGTACGTCACGGCCTTCGTCACGGAATTTTTCCGCCATGGTCAAACCGGTCAACGCCACACGCAGACGGTTGCCTGGTGGTTCGTTCATCTGACCGTAAACCATTGCCACTTTGTCGAGTACGCCTGATTCCTGCATTTCGTAGTAGAAGTCGTTACCTTCACGGGTACGTTCACCTACACCAGCAAATACAGACAAACCTGAGTGAGCTTTTGCGATGTTGTTAATCAGTTCCATCATGTTAACTGTTTTACCAACACCCGCACCACCGAACAGACCAACTTTACCACCCTTAGCGAATGGGCATACCAAGTCGATTACCTTGATACCAGTTTCCAGCAGTTCAGTAGTATTTGATTGCTCTTCGTATGAAGGAGCTGCACGGTGGATAACGTATTTTTCGTCTTCACCGATAGGACCCGCTTCATCCACTGGCTCACCCAAAACGTTCATGATACGGCCCAAAGTGGCAGTACCAACAGGAACAGAAATAGGAGAACCTGTGTTTTCAACCTCAATACCACGACGCAAACCGTCAGAAGTACCCATAGCGATGGTACGAACTACACCACCACCGAGCTGTTGCTGCACTTCCAGCACCAGACCATTACAGGAACCTTCACCTACGATTTTCAGAGCGTCATATACCTGAGGTACAGCATCTTGTGGAAACTCTACGTCCACAACCGCGCCAATTACTTGGACAACAGTACCTGTGCTCATGATTAATCCTCTAAAACTTGTCTTCGTTACCCAGCCTAAACCGCAGCTGCACCTGATACGATTTCCGACAGTTCTTGCGTAATCGCAGCCTGACGGGCTTTGTTGTATACCAGTTGCAGATCATCGATCAGGGAACCTGCGTTATCTGTAGCGGCTTTCATAGCTACCATACGGGCAGCTTGTTCAGACGCCAGATTTTCAACAACACCCTGATAAACCTGAGATTCCACATAACGCACCAGCAATTTATCCAACAATACTTTTGGATCTGGTTCGTAGATATAGTCCCAGTGATGCTTAGCATCATCTTCTTCGGATTTAGGCAAAGGCAGCAGCTGTTCGATCACAGGAGTCTGCGACATAGTGTTAACAAACTTGTTGAACACCACATACAGACGATCCAGTTTGCCTTCGTTGTAAGCTTGCAGCATTACGCGCACTGTACCGATCAAATCTGCCAATTTAGGTGCATCACCTAAACCAGAAGAAAAGGCAGGCACCTTGCCACCAAAGCTTTTGAAAAACTGCACACTACGAGCGCCGATAGGACAAAATTCCACATCAACACCTTGCTGTTGCCAGCTCTTCACGTCTGTAACAACCTTTTTAAACAGGTTGACGTTCAGACCACCACAAAGGCCACGGTCGGTTGCCACTACAATGTAACCAACCCGCTTGGCTTCTCTCACCTCTAAATAGGGGTGTTTGTATTCCAGAGAGCCTTGCGCAACGTGACCGATCACCTTACGCATACTTTCTGCGTATGGACGGCTAGCATGCATGCGTTCCTGCGCTTTGCGCATTTTACTTGCAGCCACCATCTCCATCGCAGAAGTGATCTTCTGTGTGTTTTTCACACTGGAGATCTTTGTCTTAATCTCTTTTGCGCCGGCCATCTTTACTCTCCAATCTGGACCAGAGGTGTACTAGACACCTCGCGTGTAATTACCAGGTTTGGGTTGCCACGAACTTGTCGAGACCAGCCTTCAGTTCACCTTCGATATCGGCGTTATAATCGCCAGTAGCGTTGATGGTCTTCATCAGCTCAGCGTGCTCGCTGTTCATGTAGGAGAGCAGGGCAGCTTCAAAATCACCGACTTTCTTCAGTTCAACTGATTTCAGGTAACCTTTTTCAGCTGCGAAAATAGACACAGCTTGGTCAGCTACACTCATCGGTGCATATTGCTTCTGCTTCATCAGTTCAGTTACGCGTTCACCGTGTTGCAATTGCGCACGAGTCGCGTCATCTAAGTCAGATGCGAACTGAGAGAAGGCAGCCAGCTCTCGGTACTGCGCCAGCGCGGTACGGATACCACCGGACAGTTTCTTGATGATCTTAGTCTGAGCAGCACCACCCACACGAGATACCGAAATACCTGGGTTAACCGCTGGACGTAAGCCAGAGTTAAACAAGTCAGTTTCCAAGAAGATCTGACCATCGGTAATCGAAATTACGTTAGTTGGTACGAACGCAGATACGTCACCCGCCTGGGTTTCAATAATCGGCAGCGCGGTCAAGGAACCGGTTTGGCCTTTTACTTCACCGTTAGTGAATTTCTCTACGTATTCTTCGTTTACGCGAGAAGCACGTTCTAGCAAACGAGAGTGCAAATAGAAAACGTCACCAGGGTAAGCTTCACGACCTGGTGGACGACGCAGCAACAGAGAGATCTGACGATATGCAACGGCCTGTTTTGACAGGTCATCATAAATGATCAGTGCATCTTCACCGCGGTCACGGAAGTATTCACCCATGGTACAACCAGAGTATGGTGCCAGGTATTGCAGCGCTGCTGCTTCAGAAGCAGAAGCCACAACCACGATGGTGTTTGCCAGCGCGCCGTGTTCTTCCAGCTTACGTACTACGTTAGCGATGGTAGAAGCTTTCTGACCAATAGCAACGTAGATACATTTGATACCTGAATCTTTCTGGTTGATGATGGCGTCGATAGCCATCGCAGTTTTACCAGTTTGACGGTCACCGATGATCAGCTCACGTTGACCACGACCGATTGGGATCATGGCATCAACAGCTTTATAACCGGTTTGTACTGGTTGAGAAACTGATTTACGGTCAATAACGCCTGGCGCGATCACTTCAACAGGACCGAAACCATCGTTATCTACTGGGCCTTTACCATCGATAGGTTCACCCAGTGTGTTTACCACACGACCTAACAAACCACGGCCAACTGGAACTTCCAGAATACGACCAGTAGTTTTTACTTTTACGCCTTCCGCCAAATCGGCGTAAGGACCCATTACTACGGCACCTACAGAATCACGTTCTAAGTTCAACGCGATTGCATAACGGTTGCCTGGCAGTTCGATCATCTCACCTTGCATTACATCGGCTAGGCCGTGAATGCGAATGATGCCGTCGCTTACCGAAACGATTGTTCCTTCGTTACGGGCTTCGCTGACAACTTCGAACTGCTCGATCCGCTGCTTAATCAGATCGCTGATTTCAGTGGAATTCAGTTGCATGCTCAAACTCCCAATTACGATTGCAGCTTATCGGACAGGCGGTTCAACTTACCACGGACAGAGCCATCAATGACTAAGTCGCCTGCTTTGATAATTAGACCGGCAATCAGGCCGGCATCTACGCTGCAATTCAGCTTAACTTTGCGTGCAAGACGTTTCTCAAGAGAAACACTTATCTGCTGTACTTGTTCTGCGGTCAATTCAGTTGCTGACGTTACCGTCGCTTCAACTTCTTTGGCCCACTCGAGACGGTACTCAGCGAATTGCTGAGATACAGCAGCCAGCACACCCAAGCGATCATTTTCCGCCATCACTTTGATCAGGTTCTGACCATATGCATCAATCTGTTCACCACAAACCTTAATAAAAAGATCTGCCAGCTTATCGCTTGATAACGAGCCATTCAGTAATGGCTTCATGGATTCATTTTCACTGACCAATGCAGCGAAGTTCAGCATTTCTGCCCATGCTTCAACTGCTTGATGTTCAACCGCGAAGTCGAAAGCTGCCTTAGCATAAGGACGAGCAATGGTGGTTAACTCAGCCATAACTCCACTCCCTTATTAAATTTCAGCAACTAATTTCGCGATAATGTCGCTTTGAGCGGCTTCATCAATCGAACGTTCGATAATTTTCTCAGCACCAGCCAGTGCCAGAGCAGAAACTTGCTGACGCAGTTCCTCTTTCACACGATTACGTTCAGCTTCAATTTCTGCTTTCCCCTGAGCAATGATTTTCGCACGCTCAGCGTCTGCTTCAGCTTTGGCTTCATCAATAATCTGAGCCTTGCGTTTATTCGCAGACTCGATGATTTCGTTGGCTGTAGCCTTAGCATCTTTGAGTTGGTCCGAAGCTTTTTCTCGGGCTAACTCGAGGTCTTTGGCTGCACGGTCAGCGTTTGCAAGACCATCAGCAATCCTTTTTTGGCGTTCTTCGATGGCACTCATCAAAGGTGGCCAAACAAACTTCATGCAGAACCACACGAAGAGGAAAAAGGCGAGCGTCTGACCGATGAGGGTAGCGTTGATATTCACAACAGCCTCCTACTTTTGATTTAAGACAGAAGCATTAACCGTGCAGCATGTTACCCAGTGGGTTGGTGAACAGCATGTAAAGTGCGATACCTACACCAATCATGGTTACAGCGTCGAGCAGACCTGCAACGATAAACATTTTAACTTGCAGCATAGGAGCCATTTCAGGTTGACGCGCTGCGCCTTCCAGGAACTTGCCACCCAGCAGACCGAAGCCAATAGCGGTACCTAAAGCACCCAGACCAATGAGCAAAGCAACAGCAATTGCAGTAAAGCCCAGAATCGTTTCCATCTGTATCTCCAAATTCTAAATCTATGTTAGTTAATGATTTAGTTAAAATATTGTTTAGCAATCCTTAATGATCTTCATGCGCCATGCTTAAATAAACAATGGTCAGCATCATGAAGATAAACGCCTGCAGTGTGATAACCAGAATATGGAAAATCAGCCACCCGAGTTGTAAACCAATACCCAGGGCACCGACTGCCAAGTTGGCACCATACATCAGCGCAATAAGGATGAAAATCAACTCACCCGCGTAAAGGTTACCGAAGAGACGTAGCGCCAATGAAATTGGCTTCGCCAGTAAGGTAACGGATTCGAGCAGGAAGTTGACTGGTATCATTGCCCAATGGTTAAAGGGCTGCAGTGTCAGTTCTTTCACAAAACCTGAAACACCTTTGACCTTAATGCTGTAGAAAATGATCAGCGCAAACACACCCAACGCTAAGCTGAATGTGATGTTAAGGTCAGTAGATGGCACCACTTTGAGGTACGGAACCCCGATAGCGCCTGCCAAGTGTGGTAACCAGTCTACTGGAACCATATCCATGAAGTTCATCATGAATACCCACACGAAAATGGTCAGAGCCAAAGGTGCAATCAGTTTATTGCGTCCGTGGAAGGTTTCTTTCACGCTGTTGTCTACGAACTCGACGATCATTTCGACAAAACATTGCAGTTTGCCAGGAACGCCTGTTGTAGCCTTTTTACCAACGCTGCGGAAAATCCACAGGAACAATACACCCAGTCCTACCGAAAAGAACAATGAATCAAGGTGCCATGACCAAAACCCTTCACCAACATGGAGGTTGGTAAGGTGGTGTTGGATATAGCCCTGCGGTGTTAAAGCTTCACCAGTTGCAGACATGATTCATCCCACTTTAACTTTACTTTAAGTACAAAGGCGCTGCCCAATGCACCATAAGCCCCAATAGATAACAAATGAAAAGTGGCACGATAGCGACTTCCATGTTGATAAATACCAGTGAAAACAGCGCAATTGTGGACAACATCTTTATCGCTTCTCCCCAGTAAAAGCCTTTTAAAACTTTTGCTGATGCCGTCGCCCCCACATGGGCAAAAGCTAGGATTGCGAATACAAGATTAGGAAGCACAGCAATGGCAGCCCCCGCAAACGCGGACATTCCAAACTGTACCCCCCACAGAGCGAAAAAGACCGCTGAAGCCCCCCCAGCGACCACCGCTTGCGAACCAACCAGTTTTAACGCTGATTTTCGACAACGATGGGCTAAAATCTTACTCAATCAGTCTTCTCCGCATTCATGACTTTTTGTGCAACGGACTGAGATAATTCAGTTGCCGAGACACCACGCACAAAAAGCTTGCGAAAGTATACCGTTAAAAGACTTCAATGCAACGTGATGGAAAATGGAAATTGGCGATGGAAATGTGACATATCGCCAATTTATTAGTTTTAGAAAATAAGCTTATGTAGAAAAATTACTACATTTTCATCTAATATGGTGGGTTACTAATTACTTTATCTGCTAAATTAGTGAATTTTGGCGAGAATACCATCTAATTCAGATAGATTTTGGTAATTAATTACAATTTTGCCAGTACCTTTATTTGTGTGCGAGATGCTCACTTTTGCGCCTAAAAGATCAATTAATTTGCTTTCTAAACGTGAAATATCTGCGTCTTTTTCCTTCTTTTCCGGCGGAACGACCGGATTTAGCAATTTGTTCACTAAACGTTCTGTTTCACGAACAGTTAATCCTTTTGAAGCAACAAGTCTTGCGGCGTTAGTTTGCTTGTCGCCTTCCAGTGATAAAAGCGCTCGCGCATGTCCCATATCAAGGTCACCACGCTCCAACATCAGCTTCACAGGCTCATTTAAGGTATTAAGCCGCAGCAGGTTAGAAACCGCTGTACGAGACTTTCCAACCGCATCGGCCACTTGCTGGTGGGTCAAATTAAACTCTTCTAACAAGCGATTAAGCGCAATCGCTTCTTCCATTGCATTTAAGTCTTCACGCTGAATGTTTTCAATCAACGCCATTGCCACTGCATTCTCATCCGGTACTTGTTTTACAATACAAGGCACAGTGGCTAATTGCGCTAATTGTGCCGCACGCCAACGGCGTTCTCCGGCGATGATTTCATACAGTTGCTCATCCAGCTTACGAACAACGATTGGCTGAATAATGCCTTGACTGCGAATAGAATCGGCTAACTCTTCTAGCGCTTCAGGTGACATGTCTTTACGAGGTTGATATTTACCGGGTTTAAGCAGATCAAGATCCAGATTTAGCAGCAATTCGCCAGCGGCAGCTTGCTGTTCATTCGTTTGGCTATCGACTTTGGCGTTCGCAGCATGACTCGTACTGAGCAGCGCGTCTAGGCCCTTGCCCAAACCCCGTTTTTTCAAAGACATTGTTTATCCTTCAAGCCTGTGTTGCTTTTTTATTTTGTTGTTCACTGCGGCGGATCATCTCACCCGCTAACGCTAAATAGGCCTTGGCTCCCGCACTGCCTTTGTCATAGTACATGGCAGGCGCTCCAAAACTTGGCGCTTCAGCTAAACGAATGTTACGCGGAATAACGGTGCGATAAACCTTATCGCCAAAATGCTGTTTAAGCTGATCGGACACATCATTGGCCAAGCGATTACGCGGGTCATACATCGTCCGCAGAATCCCTTCGATGGCCAGCCCAGGATTAACCATTGCTGCCAATTTAGTGATGGTATCCATTAATGCGGTAATACCTTCAAGGGCATAGTACTCGCATTGCATCGGGACTAAGACCGAATCTGCAGCAGACATTGCGTTTACTGTCAGCATGTTAAGAGACGGCGGACAATCGATAAAGATGTAGTCATACTGATCACGAATAGCATTCAGTGCATTACGTAAGCGGATCTCGCGGGCAAAGAATTCCATCAGTTTGATTTCGACGGCAGTCACGTCACCATTACCAGCGATAAGATCGTATTTACCGACAGTATTACGCACCACGACCTGCTCAAACGGTTTTTCTTCAACCAATAATTCGTAGGCAGTGTTCTCAGCTTCGTATTTATCGACGCCACTGCCCATGGTGGCATTTCCTTGCGGATCTAAATCCACCAACAGTACTTTGCGTTTGGTGGCCGCCAGCGACGCGGCCAAATTGACACTTGTCGTTGTTTTTCCAACGCCGCCTTTTTGGTTAGCTACGGCTATAATTCTCGCCACAATGTCACCTTGTCCATCTAATCAGTGATTGATTTCCGTTTAATATCTGCACAAAGTTGCTTGATACGTCAGCGAAATGCAAGGAGCTCAATCGCAAGAAGTGATAATCAGCAGATGTCGTTGCTCAGATAACTGAGGAACCCGTAATTCGATTTTCTGCTCAATTTTGAAATTTTTTGGAATATCAGCCAGTTCGTTTTCGTCCAACTGTCCTTTTAACGCATAAAATTGCCCAGCAGATGCAGGCAAATGGTGACACCATTGCAGCATATCGGCAACCGAAGCAAAAGCACGGCTTAGCACCCCATCAAAGCCTTGTTCAGGTTGATAAGCCTCTACACGGCATTCAACTGAGCTGATGTTTTGCAACTTAAGCTCAATTTGTACCTGCTTTTGAAAACGAATGCGCTTGCCCAAGCTGTCGAGCAATACAAATTGTTTATCTGGATTCATAATCGCCAATGGAATGCCGGGTAAACCTGGCCCAGTACCCACGTCTATGAAACGTTGCCCAACTAAGTAAGGCGAAACCACTAAGCTGTCCATGATATGGCGGATCAGCATCTGCTCGGGATCGCGAACCGAAGTGAGGTTGTAGGCCTTATTCCACTTTTGCAACATGCCCAAAAATGCCAGCAGCTGTTGTTGCTGCTGTTCAGTGGCCTCAAGATTGGCTTCTGCTAAATAGGATGATAATTGTGCAGCCAGCACGCGTCATACTCCGTAATCAATTTGGCGCCAATATTATGATGCCCATAAAACACGAAGGGAAGCCCGAAGCTTCCCTTTAACAGCGAAGATTTCGCCTTACGCACTGCGGCGCAGTAAGCCCATTTTCTTCAAGTGCACCAACAAAATCGAGATAGCAGCTGGAGTCACACCAGATATGCGCGATGCTTGACCAATAGTCTCTGGTTTATGGCTGTTCAACTTAGCGGTCACTTCGTTTGATAAACCCGGCACTTTGGCATAATCCAGATCGAGCGGCAAACGGGTGTTTTCATTACGTACGGCTTTGTTGATCTCATCCTGCTGCCGTTGAATATAACCAGCATATTTCACTTGGATTTGGATCTGTTCAGCCACCTGCGGATCTTCTACCGCCGGACCAAAGCCTTCGAGTGACATCAGCTTGTCGTAATCTAATTCTGGACGGCGCAGTAATTCTTCAAACGATGCCTCACGAGAGATCGGCGTATTCAAATGCGGATTGAGTATTGGCACCAATGGCGAATTCACATGGATCCAACTGCTACGCAGCCGTTGTGATTCCGTTTCTATCGCTTCGACTTTGGCTGAGAATTTTGCCCAACGGTTATCATCAACTAAGCCCAGTTCGCGGCCTTTCTCGGTTAAGCGCAGATCGGCGTTATCTTCACGCAGCAGCAAGCGGTATTCGGCGCGGCTGGTAAACATACGGTACGGTTCTTTAGTACCCAAGGTAGAAAGATCATCCACCAGCACGCCCAAATAGGCTTGGTCACGACGTGGACACCATGCGTCTTTGCCTTGCACTTGCAATGCGGCATTCGCACCGGCTAACAAGCCTTGCGCGCCCGCTTCTTCGTAACCGGTTGTACCGTTGATCTGTCCTGCAAAGAACAAACCTGAAATCGTTTTCGTTTCCAGAGAGTTTTTCAAATCACGCGGATCAAAATAATCATATTCGATGGCATAGCCTGGACGCACGATCTCAGCATGTTCCATCCCTTGGATAGAACGCACTAAATTCAGTTGTACATCAAATGGTAAGCTGGTGGAAATGCCGTTTGGATACAGCTCGTGAGTCGTCAAACCTTCCGGCTCGATAAAGATCTGATGCGAAGATTTATCCGCAAAACGATGGATCTTATCTTCGATCGATGGGCAATAACGCGGCCCGATCCCTTCAATAACACCCGAATACATCGGGCTACGATCTAAACCGCCACGAATGATGTCATGGGTACGTTCATTGGTGTGAGTGATGTAACAAGAGATCTGTTTCGGATGATGACTAACATCACCAATAAACGACATTACAGGCAAAGGTTTATCACCTTGCTGTTCTGTCATTTGCGAGAAATCAACGGTACGGGCATCAATACGCGGTGGTGTACCTGTTTTTAAACGGCCAACCCGTAAAGGTAATTCACGTAAGCGGCTTGCCAACGCGATAGCGGGTGGATCACCGGCTCGACCACCACTGTAATTTTCAAGGCCAATATGGATCTTGCCTGCTAAGAAGGTACCTGTCGTCAACACCACGGCCGGAGCTTCAAATGCTAAGCCCATCTGAGTCACCACACCCACAACGCGATCGTTTTCAACTACCAGATCTTCAACCGCTTGTTGGAATAATCGTAAGTTAGGCTGATTTTGCAAAATACGTTGAATGGCTTGACGGTATAAGGCGCGATCCGCTTGAGCACGAGTAGCACGCACAGCTGGACCTTTACTGCTATTCAGCACTCGAAATTGGATCCCAGCGTAATCTGTAGCAGTGGCCATTGCGCCACCTAGCGCGTCGATCTCTTTAACTAAATGACCTTTACCAATGCCGCCGATTGCTGGGTTACACGACATCTGGCCTAACGTATCCAGGTTGTGTGTTAGTAAGAGCGTCTTACAGCCCATTCTGGCAGATGCCAATGCAGCTTCTGTTCCTGCATGACCACCCCCGACAACAATCACATCAAACCGCTCGTGAAAACGCATTGCTTAACCTTCTGGATACTAAAAAACAAAAACCACGTAGCCGATCATTTTAGCATTTTCAAAGATTGAGGTGAACGATCTATTTGCACTAAAAGATCGGATAGCTGCTTGGCTTATAGATCTTAAGATCTTTATATAGATCTACTTATTATGTTTACTATTAAGGGGGCTAATATCGGTTGATAAGTCAATTAATTGTTTAAAAACATTGAATTACAATAGATCTAGGCTGTGATCTATAAGGGATCTAATCGGCCAATTGCTGTTGATAGATCGCTGTTTTATCCACAAGGGGGATCATTGACCGATCCTATAGCTAAGTAATGCAATGCTTGATCAGAACTAAATTACATTTTATCCACATATTTATGATCTGAATTTTTAAAATGTGGATAATTTAGATCTAATCTGTGTATGAATGGGTATAAATCCAAAATCAATGAGATAATTTTTCGATCCAACTTTCAAGCCATTGAATTGCAGGATCTTCCGGTACTGGATCGTATTGAACATCGATCTGCACCTTATCTGTGAATAACCTCGCTCCATGCTGTTCGAGCAGTACAGCTAATTTTTCTGGGCCTTGGCAAAATGTGTCGTAACTTGAGTCACCAATAGCGCATAAGGCGTATTGGGTTGAGCTTAAATCAACATCGGATTGCTGTAACTGTTGGTAAAAAGGTTGCAGATTATCGGGAAGATCGCCAGCGCCATGAGTAGAAGAGACCACCAGCCATAAGGCACTTGGATCTAATTCGGCCAGTTCAGGATCTAAATGGTTGGTGACGCCAATTTGCTGTTGCTCAAGTAGCGCTGTAAGTTCATCAGCAACATATTCGGCACCGCCTAAGGTGGTACCCACTAATATTTCAACTTTACTGTTCATGCTGTTTGGTTAAGTGTGTGAAGGGATTATTGGCTTCATGGTAATGGAATACCCGAGTGGAAATCATCATCTTTATAACGTGAATGAGCCAGCTTTTATGGCAACAAAAAAGGTCACAACCATGGTTGTGACCTTTTTTTAGTGCGATTTTGCTAGTGCGAACTTAAGCGCCAATATCGCGCAGTTTGTTGCCAGCCATCAGATTTGACTCGATTTTCTCCAGCGTCACGCCTTTGGTTTCCGGCACAAACAGCAGTGTTACTACGATAAACATAAAGTTGAAAGCAGCATACATCCAGAAGGTTTGGGCGGTACCAATGCCATTGAGCAGACTCAGGAATGTGGCACCCAGCACCATGTTAGACGCCCAGTTGGTGGTGGTTGAGCAGGCAATACCAAAATCACGGCCTTTCAGCGGTTGGATTTCAGAGCAGAGTACCCAAACCATTGGCGCAGCACTCATGGCATACCCAACGATACACACCATAGATACCAACACTGCGAGATAAGAGAAGTAGGCCGGTGCATCGCCTTCCAGCACATATTTCAGCAGCAGCCCTAAACCAAACATACCGAGCCCCATTACGGTAAAACCGATCTTCAGGGCTGGCTTACGACCCCAGCTATCGGCCATTGCGATTGCAATAAAGGTGGCCAGTACAAAGGCTAAACCGATAAACGCGGTACTGAACATCTGTTCTGTTGCGGTATTAAATCCGGCGATTTCGAAGATTTTTGGAGCGTAGTACATCAAAATGTTCATGCCGGTGAATTGCTGCATGAATTGTAAAACCATGCCCAAGAATACACTGCGGCGGAAGTTAGGATTGGCTTTAAACAGGGCAAAGCCTGATTGTTTAACCGCTAAACTGCGCATGATATCTTCGTATTCTTCATCAGCTTCACGGTCGCCGTTACGGATGTCGCGCAGGATCTTACGTGCTTCAACCAAGCGGCCTTTTGAGGCTAACCAACGTGGCGATTTTGGCATCGACATAACGGTGAAGATCAGCAGAATCGATGGCAGCATCAATACTGCGAACATTAAGCGCCAGTTGCTGACATCCAAGCCGAGCATTGAGTAGGTTTCTTGAACACTGAAAGCGGTATCGGATAAGAACGCTGCTAAAATGCCGATAGTTACCATCAACTGGTAAGTTGCAATACGGCGGCCACGTACGGATTTATCCGACATTTCTGATAGATAAAGTGGTGCAGCAAATGATGCAATACCGATTGAGAAGCCTTGGACTATGCGGAATACATACATCACCACAATGTCTGGTGCGAGCGCACAGCCCAGAGTCCCCACTCCGAACATAATCCCGCCGACTAACAGACTGTTTTTACGTCCTAGCGCTGCCGATAACCAGCCATTCGAGATGGCGCCTATGGTAGCACCGAGCATCATGGTGCTTACAACCCACTCTTGTTCATGAATGCTGATGTTCCATTCATTTACAATAAAGGGCAGTGCACCTGAAATAATGCCAATATCTAACCCAAACAGCAGCCCGGCGATGGACGCTGCAAAGGTAACCAACTTGCTACTGTTACTGTTTGCCATGATGGTTTATCTCATATTGTAATATAATAATAGAATTTTAACTGATGCCGAATTTATCAGAAAATATCCCTGAGTAATGAGAGGTATTTGACAAACTAGAAAGAAAATTTCAGCTTATTGAGGAAAAACTGACGGGATGATGCGGTTAAGTCGTTATATTAGTACATTATAAAAATAGGATGACAGCGAAGGCACATCAAGCAGATGCACCTTTGCTGAGAGCGCTTACTTACCAATACAGAAAGTGAAGTTTCCCATAATAGCTGGCCTCGCGCGACGTCTTGGGGACCGATTGGGGACCAAATTGCAATTTATGGTCAAATTCTTACTTCCCAAGATGACTTCCATCATAGATCAGGATGGGAAAAGTGGGAATGGTGAGAAACAGGATCAGCTTTCACCTTCTTTCTTCTCAGCAACGATAAACAAGAGTGGTTTTCCACTCTCTAGCAGGTAAGGTGCGGTGATCGTCTGTTTACCAAAGTGAATGTTGCCTTTTGCTATATAGATGAAGATCCAATCGGGCAACTTACTACTAATAGCAGCATAAAGTGCATCAGAAGGGATGTCACTATTCTTGCCTGGCGAAACTCTAAACCTCTGGTAGTAGACGTGATGGTTGGATTCAAATGCATAACTTTCCTGTCCATCGTTGACGAAAGACGGTGACATCGTTCTTCTCGGTTCGAAAACTTCAGCGGTGATGTAGCATAGGTCCTGGTTTGTCATACCAGCTTGGTATTTTGGACATTGGTAGTCTGCACTATGGAAGTAGAACTCTACCTTTTGTTCTGAATTGCCATTCGTGCGCTCATAGTGAATAGATTGTTCTTGAAGCACGGTTTCGATGGCTTCGTTGAAGTGGTAGAGCAACTTTTGCTGTGCGTCTCGAGTGGATGTCGCTTCTTGTATAGGCATCCAAGCAATAATGCTGTTTCGCGAAGCGGTATCAGGCTGCTCCAGTAATGACGTTAGCAAACCAAGGCCCAGTCCTTCACTTAACTCAAGTCCCACACCTACTGAAGACGTGAACAATAATGTATTTCCTGCGGCAGCTTTCGCGAGCTTAAATGCTTCAAAGTCTCTCATTGGAATGACTTTGTCTTCTGTTTGGTAGAGCCCACCTGCATGAGCAATGTTATGAGCACGGCTGTGGCTGTTGTCATATTGGATAGGCGTTGATGTAGAGGCACATCCAGTGAGCAAAATTAGTAACGATAACTGAGTTAACCTAGCCTTCGGTTTCATGAGGAATTTCCTTTTCAAAACAATCTGATTTTGCAGTTATTTATCGGTTGATCACCAAGTTGACTCATTGTGGATAAGCAGGAGATATCTTTTGATCAATAAACTCATCAGTTATTGTTCGGGGGCTTTTGCTATGGATCGTGGATCATTTTGTATTTACGATCCTTTCCTGTAGGGACGAGTGTGATCATCACCTACTCAGATCAATCATTCTTCCAGCCATAAGCATTACCTGCGATATCAAAGTGCCTGTTCTTCATCAACAAACCAGTGCTTGGGTTGATGAGGCGAGGCGTTCGCTTAACGCAAGACGAGTCATTGAGCGGAATGTTCTGTTGGTGCAAATGCCAGACATGAATGAAGAAATAGGTGAGGGCGGCGGCAGTGGCGAATAGCCAGTTTATATAAAAGAGTACAAACCAAAATAACAACGCGATGTACTTATTTTTGTGGATAACAACCAAAGGCTTATGTAGCCAAATAACGCTTGGGATGGCCATCAACATCACTCCCCAGCTCTGATATACAGTCACTAACGCACCAAGACAAAAAACGCAAAATAGTGCGAACTTTTTTAGTGTTTTCATCTTAGTCTCCATTTTGTGCTTAGTTTTCCTAAGTATACAGGTATAATTAAAACTTAGAAAATCTAAGCATCGTAGGTTGATGATGATTCTCACTTGTCTAAAACAAATCCATTTCCACAGCGCCTTAAACAGGCAAGAAATCGCGTTGGTATCAGCCAGAGGGAGCTTGGTATCCGTTTGGGTATGGACCCAAGTTCAGCGAGTGGCCGTATGAATCATTATGAAAAAGGGCGTCATATGCCCGATATCGGTACGCTACAAAAGCTTGCTCAGGAGCTTGGTGTGCCTGTTGCATTTTTCTTTTCAGATTCCGACAGCTCAGCGGAACTGGCATGTTTGATTGAAAAGCTCAGTGAAACTAAAAAGCAGGCGCTTATTGAGCAGATCAGGCAGGAGCTCGATAAGATCGACCAGTCATAAAGCTATCGCTGTCGTCCTGAATACCAAAATACCCCACCGACTGCGGCGACTGTCAGTAATAAACCTCCCAGCCAAATCCAAAGTTCCATATTCACCTCCTGTAAGTATCTTCTATCTCTATTTAGCTTAGCTTTCCTAAGCATGAATTTCATCGAAAGCATGCGTTACCTGAGAAAAAACCGTCACAACCAATTTGTGCTCCGCTAAGGATGCAATTTGAAAGTAAAGATTGCCTGTAGGGTTGGCCCAAATTTCATGTTGCTCGCTTCCGTAACGGAGTAGCTTTTGGAAACGTGTTCTTGATGACAAAGCCTGTCTTTCTAGATTTGGATGGGAGAGTTGCTTCTGTAAGCTGTGCCACGGATTACGAATATCACCTTGCTTGTGTCTTTGTTGATAGCGTTGCATTGCATGGTTACTGATGGCGATGGTGCCAAGCTTTGCAACCTCAAACGTCGGATAGGGTGAAGCATAAGGTGTAATAATGTCTTTTGTTTCTGGATGAGTGATATCAACAATCTCGTCAGAATAAAGTTTGATACCGGATAGACGGTTGGACAGAAACAGTGCGGCTGCTTTGAGAGCTTCATTTTTGGCCGCTAAAATGGTTTCTTTGGTTAGGCTGAGTGCGAGACCTTTACCGCTGTTTGGTAAGCGCCCGAATACCTGTTTGTCGAGAATTAAGAACCTTGCCGCCGTTAACTCCGCGATAGCGCACCGGAACTCACTTTGAGCAATTTGAACCGTAACGATACCGTGATTGTTCAACCCCGCGAACCAAGCGATATCGACGCTTGCAGCATTGATTTTTTCAACCTGAACTTTCAATCTCATCACAGCATTTTCTCCTCACTTTACTACCAGCGTATCATTGATTTTGAAAATGCAAACTGTGGGTAGAAGCTTCATTTCACGGCATGAAGCTTCCTGATTGGATAGAACTAATTTTGCAGTTTTTTTATCGCTCGCATCGTTTTTCTCACCTGACTAGACAGTTCTCTTATAGGCTTCACACGCTGTTCCAGCTGGTTGAGTTGGTCTAGCAAATGCAAATACAGCGAGATCTCCCAGGGCATTGCGTTTGAAAAACGACGTAACACCCCATTTGAAACTTCTTGGGTTTCAAGCTCTGGATACCAGCCTCCACGAGCGATCACGCGGTGCCACTTGATTTTAGGTAAGCGCTGTTCACTCGTAACAATGAACTCATAGCGAAATGGGTACTCGACGTTGTACTCTTTTGACAAGGCTTTCTTTAGTTTATCCATTTGTTTCTTCAGTTCTTTTGCTGCTGCCATTAAGTGCTTTGACTCTGTCGAAACGAAATCAGATAAACCATCGATTCTTTCTGGCAAAGGAACTGGCTCAGGCAGCTTCAACTTGAGATTACTTAACTCAATGTCCTTGCTTAGTTGTGCGATGCCGACGTTGGGCGTGGTTTTCTTAGTCATAGTGCTTCTCCATTTTTTGAAAGTGTTCACGAAGCTTGTGAAGTCGTTTTGTACAGATTTGCGCTTTTTGTTTGATGGTGAGGATTTCATGCCGCACTTCACGGATCAGTGCGAAGGCATCTTCTGTGTACTCAATAAGATCGGATTCCCATTCATCGTTGGCTTTTGAAAATCGCCCCGGTGGGTAACGAAAGCCTTTGCCTTTGGCTAAATGCTTTGAGCGAACGCGTTGTTCTTTGTTGTTTCGCTGAGACATTTGGTTAGCACTGAGGTACCAGTTGTAGTACCAAGCCGCTTCAAAGCGATGGTTGCGAATCCGAACCCGACAGCCGTAGCGGCCAGGTGAGGTTTCCTTATGTGTTCGATGGATTCGCCAAAACTGGTTAGCGTAGCAACTGGCTAAAAACTCAAGCAGGTAGGGCTCCTGCATTGCAAAGTTCTCGATATCATTAAGGGCTTTTAGCGATTGTGATAGCGCGAGTTCAAAGCACTCTTGTTCACTTTCGGGGTGTCGCTGCTGGGCTCGTTGATGCCATTGATAGGCGGCGGAATGTTCATTTAATACAGTCATATTGGCTCCTTGTTTGTTTTGCTCAAGGTAGCGCAAACGTACTGTTATTTACGCATCTGTAATTGCCCTTTTGGGGTGCGTAATTTTCCTCGTGTCCCACCGCTCATTGGCAAGCATGACATCGATTCCTCTCCTGGGACCTATCCTTGTGCTTTCCAGATACCTATCTTTGTGGGACGTTGCCACGGATTATTTTCGTTGCTTTATTGTTTTGGCGGGGATGTAGGGCGTTGTACTCCAATCATTGTGGGACCTGAGTGTCGATTATTTCTTTTGATGGGATTGTGACGGAAATTTCTTGATGATTGTGGGATTTGAGCAGTTTGAATCGCTTGAGGGCTGATGAACTTTCACATGTGAAAGCCCATGGGGCAGCACGCGGTGGGCTGTGAGCAAGAGCGCTTTTGGGTTGCTTTTCGATGTGCTAGTTGTATGTGAGATAGCCAGTTGAAATCTCAAAGTGGTTTTTCGATGGTGTTTTGGCAGGATAAATGCAGACCTGAGAACGATGGTACCGATATTGATGTCGGTACCATGGCTGGTTCAACTGAGTTAGTCGCGCTATTTGTCTTTTTTGAGTATTGCTTTTAGGGCTGAAATATTAGCAAGTGCGCCTTCGGCTTCTTTTAAACGGCGGCGTTGCTGGGCAAAGCGATCAAACTCTAATTTCGCCTTATCATCTGCGTCTTTCTTGGTTATTTTTCCCGCTCCGCTTAATACGTCCCGATCATTAAAACTTAAAAACTGGTCAAGCTTATCGGCCCAGTCCTTTAGGAATACCTGCTTGCGACGCAGCGCTTGGTCTTCGGCAAAGTCGAGCCACATATTAACGATTCGATTAAGCTCTTTGATTTCGTCTTCACGCAGATAGTTTTTGGCGATGGTGACATCGGTCTTACGCACTTCATCGCCTTTATAGCTGGTTAGCCCCATATCTGGCTTACTGGCATCCACACGGCTAGCAATCAGCTCAGCGGCCGTCATATGTGTACAGGCATAATGCAGTTTATTCTGAATGGTTTGGAAGAAGAGAGTGGTCTCTTTATTGGAAGGCTCGTAGTCTGCCGCCATGGTAAAGATGTCTTTGACTCGCAGATAAACACGACGCTCACTGGCTCGGATATCGCGAATGCGTTCCAGCATCTCGTCAAAGTAGTCAGGCACCGCAGAGTGACCAACGGGCGGATTTTTGAGGCGCTCGTCATCCATCACGAAGCCTTTGAGCAAATACTCTTGTAACAATCGCGTGGCCCATTGGCGAAACTGTGTACCACGCGTCGAGCGAACTCTGTACCCTACCGCAAGAATCACCGGGAGACTGTAGTGTCGAATGTTACGTTTTACTTCTCGACCACCCTCTAATTGAACTTGTAAGTAATCCTTACAAGTTGAATTTTGCTCAAGCTCCCCTTCAGAATAGACAGCCTTAATATGCTGAGTGATGGCCTGTGAGCTCACTTGGTAAAGCTCTGCCATTGCTGCTTGTGAAAGCCACAAGGTATCTGACTCAAAGCGGCACTCTACGCGAGTTTTGCCATCTCCACTGGTAAACAGGACAAATTCACCATGCGGAGCTTGGGGGATGTTATCTGTCATTCAATTAACCTTATTGCGTTATTGATGAGTTTTGTCATCTTTAAACCATGATGATTACAGAGCCGATCATGGTGTATTGCTGCTCACTATCCTGTTGGATCGCCGACATCAAACGCTGATTATGGTGCCGTCATTAATGTCGGCATCATGATGTAATACTATGAATTATATCCACTTTTAATTCATTACATGGCTGGACAAATAGCGCTCAATTGTACGTTCACTGATTTCAAACAATTCCATGATTTATTGCTTAGTGAACACCGCCTCACCATTAAACTGAACACCACCTAATGCCAGGTGTTGCTCTGCTTTTTGCAGAGCGTAACGGTTATTAAGGATGTTTTGTCTGTCATGCAAAGACTCAGTGAGATCTTTAGCCATGCTGAGCCTCCTGTGGTTCAGTGCTTGGTTTTACCGTTACTTGGCCGTTCATTAGCATGGGAAGAAGCCAGTCTCGAAGATTTACAAGTTCACGATTTTCTAGGCTTCGTTCAAATATCATTTTGTTGTAATTTGTGACAACTTCATCATACTTTTCAAGCAAATCCGCTGTTGGATAAGCTAATGTAAGTGAATGTAAATCGTTTTTTGTAATTGAACCGAATGTTGTGCCTTCTGAATTTCGGCGATCAAAAATCTGTTTGAAATACTTCATCACATAAAATAGGAAGCCGTCAGATCCAGTTTTACTGTTTAATGCGGCTAAGCCTCGACCAATACAACAATCGGTGTTGGCAATATTCATATCGCCAACAGGTGCACGAACGCTTAACAAAATGTCACCTTTCTTTGCCATGCGGCTAGGAGCAGTAGTGTATTGTCGGGTACTAGGAAATAACCAGCCAAAGTCTGTGGAACCTTGATAAAAAATGGTTCCAGTGCCTTCTTCGTTATAGGAACTTCCCGCTGGCGATTGCCCCATCGTAATGTTAGCTATCTGAGAGAGTGTCTTATCGCTCCACCCCTCCGGTATTTCACGCTTCAAGGCATCGTTGTAAACCATCTTACCGCCAGAAGCTTTATAGGGTTTTCCATTCACATCTGGGAAATCAAACTGCACGAACCAGTAGTCATAAAGCGTTTTCGCCATCGCTTCTAGTTCAGTATTGATGCGGTTGTTGAGTTCGATTTTTTGGTCTATAGCTCTGAGCACTGCCGAGATTTTGGTTTGTTCATTTGGTTTAGGTACTCTAACTTTAACCGGATAAATAAAATTCCGGTTAAGTGATGGCTGAGCACTTCCTGAGTTGAGTCTGTCAAAATCAAGGTTTTTTAATAAGTAGTAAGTAAAATACTCATCGTTACCTTTGAAGTCAGTGACAAACATAGATGTATTGTGGGGCCAAAAATCACCCTCAGATAAGTAAACTTGGCCATATGAACTACCACTTCGCCCAACTATAACTCCCGGTCCACTAGCCTTTGAAACGCCGTGAGTACCATTCTGGCCACCTGCTCCCATCACAGGAATATTGCCTTTGGTTCTTTGTTCTGCTGTTAAGTCATATCCTCTCTGAAGTGAAAGGTACTCTCCTAAAGTTTTAACTTGCCAGTTATTCATATTTCAAGCCCGTCAACTGCTTTTTAATCTCTACTTCTAGCTCACGAGACTGATTAAACAAACTGTCCAAATTGCTGGTAAAGCCCTGCATTTTTTCCGCAAACCGCTCTGCGGTAATATCTACATAGTCGATCTTGACTTCGAAATACTGCCCAGCACTAAGGCTGTAATTTTTCGCAGTGATCTCGTCATAGCTGACTGCAACGGAGAAGTCTTCTTCCGTCCACTTATTGTTGAACACATCAATGATTTGCTGCTCTTCTTCTGGTGTTAGAACCGTTTTCTGATTCTTACCTTCTTTGACCTTTTGCCCCAGGCTTGATGCATCAACCAGTACCACTTTGTCTTTGTTACTGTTATCAATAAACAGAATAGAGACGTTGGTTCCTGTGGTCGCGAAGATATTGGATGGCATGGAGACCACACCCGCCAGCATCTTGTTATCAACTAAGTACTGACGGATCATTTTATCAATGCCAGATTGAGCGGTAATAAACCCTGTTGGTAGCACAACCGCTGCTTTACTACCTGGTTTTAATGAGTAAATAATGTGCTGCAAGAACAATTGGTAGATTTCCATTTTGTCCTTGGCCTTAGCTTTGATTTTGGGAATGCCAGCAAAAAAGCGATCTTTGTTTTCTTTGCTATCCAACTCATCACGAAAATCACTGAAATCCAGCTTAAATGGTGGGTTAGAGACAATGTAATCAAATTTGCGTAGGTCACCATTTTCCTTGTGGTGTGGATGCAGCAAGGTGTTACCTTCAATCACGTTAGGGATTGAATGCACTAAGTTGTTCAAAATCAGGTTCAAACGCAGTAGGTTTGATGATTTTTTCGAAATGTCCTGCGTGTAGATGCTACAACGCGTTTCACCGATTGCATGAGCGACATTCATAAGCAGGGTGCCAGAGCCCGCTGATGGGTCATAACAGCTCACATTGCGCACGGTGCCTTGCTGGTCTTCAGGCACTAATATTGCGGCCATAATGCGTGCTACCGCATGAGGGGTGTAGTACTCGGCGTATTTACCGCCAGAGTTGCTATTGTAGTCTTTGATCAGGTATTCAAAGATGGTGGCGTAGAAATCAAACTTCTGGTTGAAGATACGCTCAAAGCTGAACTCAATCAGTTTGTTGATGATCGCTTTACAAAAAGCGTCACGCTTGGAAACGGTCACGTTTTCACTGATGCGGGTAAACAGTTGTACTTTCTCGCCTGTGTCCGTCATTACCGCAAACACATCGTTATTGGTGATGGCGATGTCCATCAAGGTATCGTCAAACAGCTGAGCAAACCCGGGCTTGTCTTGCTGGTTGAACAAGTGACTGATGAAATGATGTGGTTTGAGACGAGCAGTATCACCGCCCATCTGGATCTGGAGCATCTCTAGATCTTCTTCACTCATTTCAATCAGCGCTTCTTCCCATTTCGCCGCGCTGGCGATTTTGTCGTCTATTTTCTTTGCTTCATAGGCGAACTTATCGTTCAGGAATTTGTACAAAAAGACCTGAGTGATGATCTCAAATTCCCCGGTACTGTTGCCTAAGCCATTGGTTGCACAGATGCTTTTCAGGCTATCGATAAGGGCTTTTGTTTTTTCTCTAAATTCGAGTTCGACCATGGTTTGTGTACTGCCTTAGTTGGTGTTCTTACCAGGATTGGCTACCTGTATTAAATTCTTTTAAATATTCTGCTACGACAAGGTGGTTTACATAACGAACTGCTTCCGCATTCAAGGGAATGCTCTGCTGTTTGATAAAGCGGTTATGAACCTTTGGTAGCAAATGCCGCTCAAAATAGCTTTCGTTATCGAGAACGGATGTGTTGTCGAGTACCTGGCTATCGGCGTCTTCTTTGACTCCGAGCAGGGCCTCAAAAATCTTTCTTTCAGAATCTGTAATGTCACGTCGCTCTTGTTGGCGTTCGTATAAACGCTTGTGTAAACGCGCATACTTGGTGTCACCTAGGTACTTCTGACGCAATTGGTTGTTCTGTCGGTTCAACTCTTTCACTCGTTGGTGAATTTTGTTGAGCGCATCGATGTTGGCGACCATTTCATCTTGCGTCACTTCACTGAGGTTCTTTTTCTTAAACAATCGCTCTAGTTCATCTTTCAGATTGATGAATTTCGGGTCTTGTTGGTCAAAGTTACTTGCCAGTGCTTCGCGTGTTTGACGAAGGGTATTTTTCAGTTTGTCAGCTAGTACAAGTTCTTCTTCGCCAATTTTTGTGAATGTAAAAATCACATCTTCTAAAGCTCTATTGAGCAGATTGCCAATGTCCACGCCATCTTGTATTGAAATCGCAAGATTAAGCATGTCTAGTCTATCGCTGGCAACACGAAATAACACATTGAGCTTGGTGAAATCCAGTTCATCAAGGAAGTCGTACTCACCTTGCAGGCGAATAAGGTTATACAGGCTTCGTGCATCAGCTAGGGCATTTTTCAGTGCTAATACAGTTTCTCTGTCTTGTATCTGGCTGATTTGATCACAGAAGGTCTCCATGTTGCCGATATCAAAGCGGAACAACACATCTTTAATGTGTTCTATCTCTTGTTTGATCTCTTCCTGTGATTTGAATAGCTTGGAGTAGCTTTCGATTTCGTCGCCTAGTTCAGATTGCAGCTCGTCAAAGTAAGCTTTGTTAGTCGCGTCAAATTCTTTGCGAATATCTGCAAAATCGACCACATAGCCATAACGGAAGTCTTTGTATGTGCGGTTGACGCGTGTCAGTGCTTGTAACAAGTTATGTTTGCGGATCACACGGCCAAGGTAGAGTTTCTTCAAGCGTTTAGCATCGAACCCTGTGAGTAGCATGTTGTAAACAAACAGTAAGTCGATTTTTCCTGCTTTGAAATCTTCAACCCAATCTTTGCGTTCTTGTTTTGTGCCGACATCATGCAAAATCAGCGCAGCATTGCTCACTTTGTGGGCTTGCTTGGCTGGCTCCATGCTCGCCGTTTGAACGTAAGTCGGGATCGGTTCTGCTACCGATGTTGCTTGCTGAGGTTCCACGCTGTCACTACTGGATAGGGGCTTTGAGGCGTACACAGCATTAAACAGCTCAAACATTTTCTTTGCTTGGTCTGAGCTATCGCAAATGATCATACCGCCTATGGTTGCGTCATTTAGCGTGCCGCGACTCTTTTCGAAGTCGCTAATGATGTAGTCCAGCATTGGCTCAACAAAACTTTGATGGGCGTATATTTCTTTGCGGTCTACATCGCCCATTTTTACTTCAGCTTCTTCTAGCGCTTGCTGAAGCGTCATTTTGTAATTGGTCGCGATCTCTTCACGAATTAAGCGCAGTGTATAGCCGTCGGCAATGGAAGCATTGTAGTAATACTTGTGAATGTAATCGCCAAAAAGAACTCGTGAGTTATAGTCTTCACCCAGTAATGGCGTACCCGTTAAGCCTATTTTGATAGCGTTGGTATCAGACTGAGTCAGGTTGGCTAGAAAGCTACCTTTCGGGTTGTAACTGCGATGAACTTCATCCAGGAAGTAAACACGTTGGATTGTGACGTTATAATCTTGCGTTGAAATAACGTCGGGGTCATCTTTAAACTTCTGAATGTTGACGACGGTTATTTCGGCTTTGCCTGAGTGGTTGTGAATCACTTGTGTGGCTTTGATGTCACGCGTGAACGCTTCACGGGAGTTTATGGTATGAACAATCAAGCCGCGTGCAGTAAACTCTCGCTGTGCTTGTTGCAGTAAGTCTAGTCTATCGACGATAAAATAGAACTTTGGAATGATTTCTCGTTTTTGGAAGTAATCTGTTAAGAACCCAACGTTGTAATAGGTTAACGCGGTTTTACCACTTCCTTGGGTATGCCAAATAATCCCTTTACGAACTCCTTCGTTTAGCTTTCTCTCAATGGCTTTGGTCGCAAACATCTGTGGATAGCGCATGATGTGTTTTTGCAGGCCATCACTCTCTGATACGTAGACCAATGCATAGCGTAGAACAAAGGACAAACGCTCTTTGCTGAGTAAAGAGGTACAGATTCGGTTGGTTGGGCGGCTGGGCTCTTTGTTGCTCAAAAACTCAGGGTTGCTGCGGATCACTTCTAAGTTGTTGTCTTTGAGTACTGCCAGTTCTTGCTCATCAGTCAGTGGTTTTAAAAGTGCAGTGAGATCTAACACTTCTTCTTCGCGAAAGTAGTTAAACACTGGCTTGTCATATGAACTGCTCGCGTAAAATGCACCTTGTACTGGCTCTGGATCACCATCGACGTAGTCCATATTGTTGGAAAAAATCATGAATTGAGTGATGTTAGCAAAGCGCTTGAATTTCGGGTTTTGAAAACGTTTATTGATGCGTTCTCTTTCCGCGACGATACCGTCTCGGTTGTTAGGCTTTTTCACCTCAATAAACACCAGCGGCATGCCGTTGATTAACAAGATAATGTCAGGACGAAATTCATCGTCTCCGTTCTTGTAGGTTAGCTCAGTAACGACATGGAAGCTGTTGTTGGAAAAGTTCTCGAAATCGATCAGCTTAGTGCCAGATCGAGCCTTCAACTTATTGAAAAAAGCTCGGCCTAAGTCTTCGTTATCCAGAGAGAGTTTCACTTCTTCGAGCAAACGGCCAACGTCATCAGAGGTCATGTCAGGATTGATACGGCTGACCGCTAAGGAGAATAATTCCGGGAAGATATTTGTATCCTTGTCCCAGTGCGTTCCTTTCAGGGATAGGTACTCATAACCCAAACGCATGAGATGTAGGATCGTTGGTATTTTTACTCTTGAATCTTCTGTGAAGCTCATATCAGCCCTTCGTTATTGTTTTTATTGATCATTCTCTGGTGACTGTTCTAGGAGCTCACCAACTTGACAATTAAATAGCACGCACAGCTTGTCGATGGCTTCTAAGTCCACTTTTTGTGCTGTTTCTTTGTACAGAAGTGTCACTGTGTTGCGGCTTAAACCCGTTTCACGAATGACATCCGCTATTCTTAATTTGCGCTCTCCCATCAAACGGGCGAGGTGGCATTTGATCATGTGTTCCTATCCATGCAGGCATTCTGAACGTAAGCGCAACTATAACAGAAATGCCAGCCAGCGGTTAAAAATTAGAGTTGAAATGAAATTATTCGAGAGGAGATATAGCTGGTGTTGCTTGTCTACAGGGAGGGATTGCTGAAAACACACTTTCACTTGTGAAAGTGTGGATCTAATCACTATGCGTTAACTATGGTGAGCAACTTAACGTATAGCGCTTTGTGGCTTGATGAATAACAGTGAAGCAATGCCTACTCACATTACCGCCTCATTATCTGCTTCTGTAATTCTAAACCATGAATTTGACAGGCTTCTTTTCACGCGAAACTGCCCAAAATGGGCCTGAGCACCGCGCGCCTTTGCGTTGCTCACCCTGCAAACTATTCCTTGATTATCCATTAACTGTCAGGAGTAGTTATGACCGAACAAAAACAATCAAATCAGCTATTAAGCTATCAAGAAGTTTGTCAGTTAACTCAGCTTTCTCAGGCAACCATTCGCCGTTATGTGAAAAATGGTTCTTTTCCTACACCAGTCACACTATCACCTGGCGCTCGAAGTGTGAGATTTCGCCTTGAAGATGTGCAGAAGTGGCTTTTGAGCCTGTGATAGGGAGGTCATATGAAGTTTCGTCATCACCATGATCAACTACAGTATTTCTGCCGTGAGCGAGGTTGGCGTTCGTTGAGCTCTTCGGTCAAGGTTCTTGCTAGAACGCGTTCACCTGATCGGAAGTCAGGGTTCAGTGCTTGTATTGAAATCATCAATATGGACAAGCAGACGATTCGAATGATAGTGCCTGCCAGAAAGATCATGGGAGGGACCAACTATCAGTTAAGAGATGAATTGTTTGATACCGGTTTTTGGCTGGAGCCTGAGCAAACTGCATGGAATATGGTCCAGCGCTATTTGCGGGAAGAGCTCAAAGCGGCAGAAACGGCCTTTTGTGTCACAAGAACAGGTTGGCATGACAAGGTGTTCGTTACTCCGGAGAAAAGTTTCGGACGGTCAGATGAGTCCTACTATTTTTCTGGTGGTATGGCTGATTCGCTCTGTTTGGCAAAAGGGAGCTTAGCGGAATGGCAAAGTGAAGTCGGTTCTTTGTTGGTCGGCAACCCATTGCTCATTTTTTCTGTTGGTGTTGCGTTGGCCGCACCGCTTCTCAAGCCTGTTGGAATGGAAAGTGCGGCATTCCATATCATGGGGCCGTCTTCGTCGGGGAAATCTGTCACATCGTTTGTTGCAGCGTCTGTTTATGCTGATAAGTCATATATCAAGTCGTGGAAAACGACGGCAAACGGTATTGAAGCGGTTGCATCGGAACATCATGACATGTTGCTTGTGTTAGATGAGCTAGGGTTGTGCTCGGCGGAAGAAGCCAGTTCTGCGGCTTATCAAATCGTCAACGGATGTGGAAAGTTGCGAGCCACGGAGACAGGCGGCCTGGCGAATATTGCCAATTGGCGGACGTTGACATTGAGTAATGGAGAGATTGGCCTGACAGAGCTGATGGAGTCAGCTGGTTATCAAGTGAAAGCAGGTCAGCTCATTCGAGTAATCGAAATTCCTGCCGAAGAGCGCTTTGGCTGTTTTGCGGATCTACACCGCTTTTCCTCACCATCTCAGTTTGCTGAGCACTTAGAAAAGCAGACTCAAAAGTACTTTGGCACTTTGTTCACGGCTTGGATGACGCTTATTTCAGATAAGCCCGATCTGGATGTTGTCTTACAGCGTGAAATCGAAACGCTGAGGCAGCATTGGTCTAAAAGCAATTATTCCGGCCAGGTTCATCGGGTATTGAAGCGCTTTGTCCTTGTTGGTGTCGCGTTGTCTGTTGCATCACGAAACCAGTTAGTGCCATGGTCTGAAGAAGAGTCGCTCTATTCCGTATATAGCGTTTTTAGCCGCTGGCTAGCCCATCGAGGGCATCAGCACAATCAAGAAACGTATGAGGTGTTGAGTGCTTTGAAACAAGCGATTAGCCATTGGGAAAATAAGCTTCCTGAACTCTGCACAAGCAGACCGTCAAAGTATGGTTACTGGCGGCAGGATGGTGATGACGTCCAGTGGCTTATCCACAAACAAGAGTTTGTTAAGCAGCTACGACTGCGGCGTCAGTATAAGAGTCAATTAAGCCCTTTGATTCACAAAGGGTGGTTTGAAACCAATGAAGATCGTAGAGGAACACTTCGGATTATCGAGAAGAAAAACGGTACTGAGTTTGATCATCGTTTTTTCGCTTTCTGGCCGGAAAAGATCCTCTCCGAATTGAAGGAGATGGGTATCGATGAATAGAGTACTTCCCAGTTTTCCCACTCTTCCTAGAGACATTCCAATGGGCGAGGAGGTGATACTATGACAACCAACGAGCAAGTTCTTCTTCAATCCATTCTCGCCAAAATAGATCGTGTTGAGCGCGCTGTTCTGGAGCAGCGTTTGCAGCAACAAAAGGTGGAGTTGCTTGGAAAGGATATTCTAACTGTTGATGAATGTGCTGTCTTACTCGGTTTGTCTACAAACCAGCTTTATAAGCTGACCAGCTCTGCGGAAATACCATTTTTCAAAATTGGCAAACACCTCCGATTTGAGCGTCAAGCCATAATGAAATGGGTTGAGGAGCAGCGTGTTTCATCTCATTATGAGATCGAAAAAAGGGCAGCAAACTATGTCGCTACCACTTCTCGTAAGTAATACTTTCATAGCAGCGGCCTTAGGCCGCTGAATCCTTTCCAGAAGAAGCAAAAATATCGGGGAATGTGAGCATGGCTTCCATCCTACGTTGTTCTATGATGTCAGCGTAGATCTCGGTTGTTTTGAGTTCGCTGTGGCCGAGCAGTTTCGATACTGCGTATATATCGATTCCTCGGCTAAGCTGAATTACAGCAAAGGTATGACGACCACTATGAAATGTAACGTGTTTACTGATTCCAGCAGCTAGGCTCCATCTAAGCAGTTCTACATTCATATAAGAAGAGTATTTCAATCCCTTGAATACGCGCTCGTGTGCCGCTTTTACTGGACCTAAAAGCGATTCTGCGAACTTTGGTAGGTCAAGGTATTGAAGGCTCTTAGCATCGCCGTGAGAGAGTTTGACCTGGTCGAAGATAATTCGTTTGTGATTATTGAATGTCTCTATTTCTGACCAGGTAAGTCGGTGGATGTCGCACCAACGCATACCCGTCGCGCATGAGAACAAAAACGCACGTTTAAGGACTGGGTAGCGACATTCTGTGTGAGCTAACGCGTTGACTTCATCCAGTGTTAAATAAACCCGCTTTGTCGTTTTCGCTTTGATACTGGTCACTTGTGCAAGCGGGTTATCGCGAATAATACCTTCTCGATGTGCTTCGTTGATTGCCGCTCGAATTTTATTGAAGTAGGAGCTTTGTGTGTTGCGAGATAAAGGCTCATCACTTTTGGTCTTCGCCTCATTGGTCAGATAATACTTAAACCCGTCTAACCAGTCTTTATCCAGCTCATCAAAGCTAAGATCATGTTTCCCGCAGTAGAACAGCAGGTGTTTACGAGCTGACAGCCAGATCGAGTGGTTGGAGGATGAGGTGGTTTGTTCTTTGATATCAACTTGCCGTTGAAAGTAATCTATGAAGCTAGCTGAACGCTTGGTTCGATCCTCAAAACCATGCTTTTGGGATTGCCACTCAACCAGCCGTTTACTCTTAATGGTTTCGGCGAGAAGCATATGTTCTTTGTTGTGTTGGCGCTGGGTGGGTGTTTTAGGTTTGTCGTGAACGTACAGGTCTAAGGTTTCGTAGCTGCGCTTACGTTTATTTTGGCGTCCACCTTGCGTATTTGTGGTGTAGCCATAGTCATAAACTAAGCGTAGTGAGCGTGTGCCGTCAGCTCTAAGTGTTCGTTTTTCAATGGAAATTTTCATTTTAGCCCCCAATTGGTCCCCAATACGGCATTTATCATGTCATTGGGGACCAACTGGGGACTAGATTTGGCAATTAACGGCAACGGATGGAAACAAACGGCAAATGACGATCTAATAAAATCAGTGTGTTATCTACCGTTGCTTGCTGTTGTTTTCCGTTATTTGTCCACTTTACTTCCCAATACAGAATGAACTGAAAATACGGCCGAGCAGATCATCTGAAGTAAACGCGCCGGTGATCTCGCTCAGCGCATGTTGTGTCATGCGTAGCTCTTCTGCGAGCAGTTCGCCCGCTTGGAATACTTCAAGCTGTTCTTTGCCAAGCATGAGGTGTTCACTCGCGGTTTGCAGCGCGTCTAAGTGACGACGGCGCGCAATAAAGCTACCTTCGGTGCTGCTGTTAAAGCCCATTAACTGCTTCAAATGCTGTTTAAGCTGTGCAACACCCGCTCCGGTTTTGGCCGAGATACGAAATACTGGGTAACCTTGTTCATCACTGCTTTCGACCATTTCTCCTGTGAGATCCGCTTTGTTGCGTACCACAGTGATACCGAGGTTTGCTGGCAAGCGATCGACAAAATCAGGCCAAATCTCTTTTGGATCAACGGCGTTAGTATCTGTGCCATCCACCATAAAAAGTACTCGATCTGCGCTGGCGATTTCAGCCCAAGCCCGTTCGATGCCGATGCGTTCCACCGTGTCTTCGGTGTCGCGCAGGCCTGCGGTATCGATAATATGCAGTGGCATACCATCGATATGAATGTGTTCGCGCAATACATCACGAGTGGTTCCGGCAATCTCGGTCACAATGGCGGATTCTTTACCGGCAAGCGCATTTAGTAAGCTGGATTTTCCGGCGTTAGGACGGCCTGCAATGACAACTTTCATCCCTTCTCGGATCAAGGCACCTTGCTGGGCACTTTGCTGTACTTCGCTGAGTTTGTCGATGATGCGATACAGCGCATTAGCGATTTTGCCATCAGAGAGGAAGTCGACCTCTTCATCTGGAAAATCAATCGCCGCTTCCACGTAGAGACGTAGGTTGGTGACCTGTTCCACCAGTTGATTCACTTCATTTGAAAACTCACCTTGCAGTGACATTAACGCGCTTTTCGCGGCTTGTTCACTGGTGGCATCAATCAAATCGGCAATCGCTTCTGCTTGCGCTAAGTCTAATTTGTCATTTAAAAAGGCTTGTTCGCTGAATTCGCCTGGGCGTGCCATGCGTATCCCGTCAACGTCCAATACTGTACGGATCAGCATATCCATCACCACTTGGCCACCGTGGCCTTGCAGTTCCAGCACATCTTCACCGGTGAAAGAGTTTGGCCCTTTAAAGTAGAGCGCGATACCTTGGTCAATCACTTTACCATCGGCACTACAGAAGTCGCAGTAGTCAGCGTAACGTACCTTGGGTACATGCCCCAATACGGCTTGCGCTACTTTTGCTGCTAATGCACCTGATACGCGAACGATGCCCACTCCACCTTTTCCTGGAGCAGTTGCTTGAGCGACGATGGTATCTGTAACCACGGAACTTTCCTTTACTTAAATGAACAAAAAGGCGGCTATTGCCGCCTTTATAATTTAGCTAATCGAGCTGTTTACTTCAGGCCTTTTTTCTCAAGGCTTGCGTAAATAATTTTCTGTTGAATGATGGCCACAATGTTACCCATCAACCAGTACAGCACCAGACCTGCAGGGAACCACATAAAGAATACTGCAAAGATGACAGGCATCCATTGCATCATCTTGGCTTGCATTGGGTCCATGTTTGGCGACATTGGTTGCAGCTTCTGCATGATGTACATGGTGATACCGTTCAGAACTGGTAGCACGTAGTAAGGGTCTTGCACTGACAAGTCTTGGATCCACAAAACAAATGGTGCATGACGCAGTTCAACGCTTTCCATCAATACCCAATACAACGCTAGGAAAATAGGCATCTGCAGGAAGATCGGTAAACAACCGCCCATTGGGTTTACTTTCTCTTTGCGGTACATCTCCATGGTGGCTTGACCCATTTTTTGGCGATCATCACCAAAACGCTCTTTCAGCTCTTGGATCTTTGGTGCCAGATTGCGCATCTTCGCCATTGAGGTGTATTGCGCTTTGGTCAGTGGATACAAAATACCACGCACGGTCAGGGTGATCAGAATGATCGACAAACCCCAGTTACCGATAAAGGAGTGGAAGATCATCAACAGCTTGTAGATAGGTACGGCCAACCACCACAACACACCATAATCCACAACGAGGTTCAGCGAATCAGACAGTTCTGACAATGCTGCTTGGTCTTTCGGACCCACATAGAAATCGGCACCAAAGGTTTTACTTTCGCCCGGCGCGACAATATGTGAAGCACCACGGAAACCGATGTTGGCATCTTTACCATTACTCACACTCGAGTACATGATGTTTTGTTCATCGGCTGCTGGCACCCAAGCTGACACAAAGTAGTGCTGTAGCATGGCGACCCAACCACCTTCGGTGGTTTTTTGCAGGTTCTTTTCCTGCATCTCGTCGAAATCGTATTTTTCGTAACGTGTATCTGCCGTTGAGAATGCGCCACCACGGTAAGTCGGCATCATCATATGGCTATCAGATGGTTTGATAGTCTGTTTGATTTGACCGTACATCTGCACTTGCAATGGCTCGGCAGAAGTGTTGTTGACGCGATAGTCTACCCGTACATCAAATTTACCTTTGGTGAAGGTAAATACTTTGGTGTAGGTGACACCGTTTGGCGCCACGTAGGTCAGCGGTACTTCTAATTTTTCTTGACCATCAGCTAATTGATATTGCTGTTGTTCCGCCGCATAAGCAGCTCGGCCTTTGCCAGAATCGATACCGTTTTTCCCAATCAGGCCACTTTGCGCAATATAGGTAAAATCAGCTTTGCGTTCTAACAACACAAATGGATCGTTTTCATTTAGCTCTAGTTTATGAGTCACCAGCGCTGCGTGAACGATATCACCACCGACAGGATTGATTTCCACATCCAATTGATCAGTTTTAACACGGATCAGCTCTTTAGAAGCGACGACCTGTGTTTGCGGGACATCGGCGGCATTATCATCAGCAACCGGAACGTCATTGAGCGCTGTCTCTTGCGAAGATGTGGCAACTGTTGATGCAGTGACTGCCGGTTGTGGTGCGTGATCAGCCTCCCACTGGTTCCATATCATGTAACTGACCAGTAGCAGGGCGATAAGCAATATATTGCGTTGAGATTCCATAGCCTATTTATTACACCTATTGTTTTTAGGAGGTACGGGGTCATTGCCGCCCGGATTTAAGGGGTGACATTTTATAATGCGTTTTGCGGATAACCAACACCCTTTGAGCACTCCGTGAACCTGCACCGCTTCAATAGCATAATGAGAACAGGACGGATTAAAACGGCAGCGTTGACCGAGCAACGGACTGATAAATATTTGATAGCCCCGAATAAGGCCAATTATCAACCATTGAAACGGCGACTTAGCTTGCGCCATAGCTTATCCACCAAGGTTCTGAGTTGCGTATTATCAAGCTCAAGTACTCCACCACGCACTAACACCACAATATCGATTGCAGGCAGTTGTTGCTGATTGAGGCGAAAACTTTCGCGAATAACGCGTTTAACTCTATTGCGTTGATTAGCTCTTTTTACATGGCGTTTGGCCACAGTCAAGCCAATTCTAGGATGGGGTAAGCCATTAGGTACCGCCAACAGAGTAATTTCTGCAGAGGAGGCTTTTTTAGGATCGGTAAAAACTGATTTGAATTGTGCGGGAGTTAACAAGCGTAACTCCCGCGAAAAGGTGTAACTAGTCACCTAGTTGTCTACTCAATTAAGCAGACAAACGAGCGCGACCTTTGGCACGGCGACGAGCCAAAACCTTGCGGCCGTTAGCTGTAGCCATACGCGCGCGGAAGCCGTGAGAACGCTTGCGCTTCAGGTTGCTTGGTTGAAAAGTACGTTTACTCATGATGGCAATCCGTCTTCAAGTTGGTTAATTTCCCATCCATCAAATGAAGGTAGGGGCAAAAAAGAGGCCGAATTGTAATCACTTTAGTGAAAGGCGTCAACAACGCGGCACGACTTTGAGCGAATTAAATCGCTCTAATACGATATTGATCTTTGAATAAACACTATTGGATGTGGATAACTTTGTGTGTTAACCACAATATATAGTGTCAGCTTCAAGGCGAACAAGATCGCTGGTCGCGCATTATAGATCAAGGTCGATCGCTTAATAAAGTGGGATTTTTCATAGATTATTCCCCCCAAGATCCAGTATGATCGCTGCTGATCCATCAAAATGCAGATCATCGATCTCGCTGGGGATAAGATTCCTCAGTTTCGCAGATTATTCAGATCTCGCCGTATATTTCGCACCATCAGGGATAATAATTGGGGATAAGTT